>JAITBE010000249.1 GCA_031283755.1 Spirochaetaceae bacterium | reverse complement strand
ATGGTTTTTATTTCAAACTGTTCAAATATTTCTTCAATGTTTTTTAAATATTCATATTCATCATAAGAAAGTAAGACCGCTTCCATATTATTATTTTTCAAGATATATACTGCCTTTCCGGAATCCGACAATTCCCGAACAGTCTGGGTAAGTTCTTTTTGAAGCCGGGTTATGGAAACCATTTGTTTAGTTTCTACCAACATACATTTCTCCCTGTTAATATACATAGTATAATACATATTATTATAATGTCAAGGATTTTTGAAAAATCCCATCGTTTTTTTTTATAAAATATCCTAAAATTTGGCAAACCGTATATTTTTTTGTACATCAATTTCCAAATTCATATTTCCAGAAGATTTTAGGGGTTATGTCGTCTAACTGGTTATTTATGATAATCATGGTATTAACGCACGGATAAAACCAAAAACTGGATGACTACCCAAAATCATACCGATCATTATGAACTTTCATTCGAAATTTATGTCTTTGTTCGCTAAAGGATAAAATACCGGGCTGTTGGGGAGGGGGAAAGAGGCCGGGGGGCGGTTATTTTCTGCCGTTGTTGAAACTGAGAATTACGGTTCCATTCATTGACCGCCTTCCCCAGGAATGGTAAACTATATTATAAAGTATAAAGAGAGGGGCGCGGTTTTGAAACTGGCCCTTGGAGAGGGCGGCGAAACGGCCGCTTTTCCAGAGCCGGTTAAAAAATTGGGAAGGCTTGTTCGACAAACCGGCCGGCTGCCGCGGAAGGTCTGTTTCAGCCTCGTGTTGGCCGGTTCAACTTAAAAAGTTCGCTGCGAAGGGTACATACCAAAGATCCGCTTGCGGGGAGTTTTGGGGTGCCCGTACCTTATGAAAACGACACGCTCCGGCCGCCTGCGGCGGGGGTGTTGATTACCGGAAACGGATTGACGGAGTTTACCTTTGTTTCTGAAAAATCTTGAAATACTTGGTTTCAAATCTTTTGCCGACAAGACCCGGGTGGAATTTGCCGACGGGATTACCGCGCTTTTGGGGCCGAACGGCTGCGGTAAGTCCAATGTGGTGGACGCGGTAAAGTGGGTGCTGGGGGAACAGGCCTCCCGGGCGATGCGGGCGGAAAAGATGGAGGACGTGATCTTTAACGGCACTGAAAACCGCAAGCCCCTGAACGTGGCGGAGGTAACCCTGACGCTGGCAAATGAGACCGGGCTGCTCCCCCTGGATGTAAGCGAGGTCCAGATCAAGCGGCGGCTGTACCGCTCCGGGGAAAGTGAATATTATATCAACTCCCAGCCGGTGCGGCTCAAGGAGGTCCGGGAACTTTTTTGGGATACCGGGGTGGGCAAGGCGGCTTATTCGGTGATGGAGCAGGGCAAAATCGATCAAATTTTGTCCTCCAAGCCCGATGAACGGCGATATTTGTTTGAGGAAGCCGCGGGGATCACCCGGTTTAAGGTAAAAAGCGCCGAAGCGGAACGGAAACTGGTCAAAACCGAGGAAAATATGCGGCAGGTTGAGGGTATTTTGGGAGAAGTAAAACGTTCCTATGATACCCTCAAGGTTCAGGCGGCTAAAACCATGAAATACCGGTCCCTGCGGGAGACGGTTTTTCAATACGAGCTGGATATTCAACTGCTGCGGCTCAAACAGTTCAAATACGACCGGGATGAACGAAGGGAAGCGCTGGACAAGAAAACCAAGGAACGGGACGCCATCCGGGCGGAAATGGACGCCATCAATAGATCCCTGGAAGAAAACATGGATGTGGTAAACTCCATGGAAGAAAAGCTCATCGAGTATCAGAAAAATATCTATGGGCTGGCGGTGGAAAAAAACGCCAAGGAAAAAGAGGCCCGGCTTCTGGGGGAACAGCGTACCGAAAGTAAAGCCAAGATAGCGCAAAATGAGGGCCGGGAACGGGCCATAATCAATAAAATCGAAGAACTGACGGACGATGCGGAGGAACAGGACGGAGCGGTCCGGGATCTTCAAAAAAAAGTCCACGATATCGAAGAAAATATTGCCTCCTTTGAAGAAAACATCCAGCTTGCCGCCTCCCGGATCGGGGAAAATGACGCCTCGGTCAAAGGAAACGAGGAGGGGATCCTCCGGCTGGAACGGGAACAGAGGGAGTACGAGAAGGAACTGGAAGGGATCACCGATGATATTGTGGCGGCCCTGGATTCGGGACTGAGGGAGGCGGGGTATTCCGCCTCGGAACGCCGGAAGACGGAAGCGGCCCTGGAAGAAGTTTTGGGCCGCCTCAAGACCCTCCTCGCCGGGCGGGAAACCCTGATCCGGGACCTGGGGGATGCCGCCGGCCGGGCGGATTCCGGGGGCCCCCTGCCGGGGGACCTGGGGCATATTGCCGGCAGCCTCGCCAACGCCCTGGCCGACGCGGCGGGCCTGTCCGAAAAGGCCCTCTCCCTTTTTGCCGCCTACCGGAAAAGCACCCCCGCCTTTATCGACGAGTTCCTTGCCCCGGAGGGGATCATCACGAAAAAACGGGCCCTGGACGGGAAGATCCGCTCCGCCAAGGAGAACGCCGGGGAAAGGCGGGAGCGGATCGCCGCCCTGCGCCGGGAAAACGAGGAGCTGGGGGTCAAAATCAGCGAATACCGGACCACCCTGGAGGAACTCCGGGTAAGCCGGATGCGGATGACCACCCAAGCCCAGGCCGCGGAGGAGCAGGCCCGGCTTATCCGCCGGGAGCTGGCCGGACAGGAAGGGCTGTTAAAAAACCTGCGGGATGAACTTTTCCTGGACCGCAAACGGTTTGATGAAATAGGGGAACGGATCTCCGACACCGAGACGGAAATCGCCGAAATGGAACGCCGGGGTATCCAATTAACCGCCGATCTGGAGGCGCTGGAAAAGGATATAAGCCGCCGGAACGGAGACGTGGCGGGAAAACAGGAGACCATCAAAAAGCGGATGACCCAACTGGCCAAGGTCCAGGAAAATCTGGAGAAGATCCACCTGGAATTGGTACAGTCGGAAACGGAAATAAAAAACATCCAGGACAATTTCCGGGAAACCCACTCCCGGGACCTGATGGAATTTGAGGAACGGATCTTTACCATCACTGTTCCGGCGGCGGAACTCCGGGAAAAACTGAACCAGACCCGGGGAGAGGTGCGGGATCTGGGGGCGGTAAACCTGATGGCCCCGGAGGAATTCGCCGAAACCAAGGAACGGTACGACTTTTTAACCAATCAGTTGAACGATCTGCTCAAGGCCAAGGAGGACCTGGAGCGAATCACCGCGGAGATCCGGGCGGAATCTTCGACGTTGTTCCTGGCCACCTACAACAAAATAAAAAATAATTTTAACAATATGTTCCGCCGGCTCTTTGGGGGGGGCAGGGCGGAACTCCGGCTTCTGGATTCCAACCATGTACTGGAATCGGGAATCGAAATTTTTGCCCGGCCTCCGGGGAAAAAACTTGAAAACATCAACCTCCTTTCGGGCGGGGAGCGATCCATGACCGCCGTGGCCCTGCTTTTTGCCACCTATATGGTAAAACCCTCCCCCTTTTGCCTTCTGGACGAGATCGATGCGGCCCTGGACGAGCAGAACGTGGGCCGTTTCGTCCGGATTCTGCGGGAATTCGGCCGGGCCAGCCAGTTTATCATTATCACCCACAACAAAAAAACCGTTACCGGCGCGGGAACCCTCATCGGGGTGACCATGGAAGAATCGGGGGTAACCAAGGTGATTTCGGTGCGGATCGAAAATGACGGCGCCGGTTCTTCCCCGGAAGCTTCCCTTGCCGGGGAAAACGGGGACGGCGTCTTTGAGGAGGAAATGGTGGAACCCGAGGAGGGCCGGGAACTTCCCATCGGCATCGACGATCCCGCCCTGGTAAGCGAGGCGGAACTGCGGCCCATCAAATCCGGTCAGATTCGGAGTACCGGGGAGGAAAATAATTCCATTTTGCATTAAACTTTAAGAGAGCGGTAGTTTCAAAATCTGGTTCTGAAACTGCCCCGGAAGCTGTCGTTATTTCCTGACGACGGGAGGTTTATGGTGGAATTTTTTGCCCTGGGATCGTTTTGTATCTTGGGAGGGCTCCATTTGGCCCTTATTTTATGGGGAAGTCCCCGGGCGCAGGGGATTACCAAGACGCTGCTGCTCCCGCTCCTGGCCTGGTATTATATAGCGGCCGCGGAAAAATTTCTCGTCATAGTCCTCTTGGCGGTGATCTTTGGCTGGATCGGGGATGTTCTTCTTATAAAAATCCAAAAAGAGGCCTTTTTTAAGGCAGGGCTGGCGAGTTTTCTTTTGGGACATCTCCTGTACATACCCGCTCTGTTTTTTTTCGCGGGCCGGGCGCCGGGTCTGGTATTTGTTATTGGAATAATCTTCGCCGTCCCCCTGGGAATCCTGATCCAGCGGTGTATAAAACCGAGTAAAGCGCTGCGAATCCCGGTGATCGTCTATGGAATAATCATCGAATTGATGAGTTTGAGCGCCCTTCAGCTGATGACGGCCCGGCCGGAGGCCTGGGGAATCCTGGTGTTTATAGGCAGCCTCTGCTTCTTGATCTCTGATTTTATTTTGGGGTATTTTACCTTTAGAACCATATCTAAATACGGAAGTTTTTTTATCATGTTTTTTTATATTCTTGCCCAGGGGGGCATTATCGCCGGTTTGGCGAATTTGGGGCCCCTGTCCGGTTAAGGGCAGCCATGCGGATCATCGCCGACCTTCACATCCATTCCCGTTTTTCCCGGGCCACCAGTCCTAAGTTAAGTCCGCCGTTTTTGGAACGCTGGGCCCGGATCAAGGGGATCCACTTGGTGGGAACCGGGGACTGTACCCATCCCCGGTGGCTGGCGGAATTGCGGGAGCAGCTTGAGGAGCGGGAAGAGGGGTTGTATGTACTGAAAAAAAAGGTCCGCCGGGACTTTGATTCAGGACCGGCCCTGACGGAGGCCCTCCCCAATCCGGGGCGATCCGGCGGCTCCGCCCCGGAGGAGATTTTTCCCCGGTTTGTCCTTACCGGGGAGATCAGCACCATTTACAAGGGGGGGGACAAAACCCGGAAGGTCCACCACCTCGTCATCCTGCCGGATTTTAAGGCCGCCGCGTCTTTTCAAACCCGGCTGGAGCAGGTGGGAAATATCGTTTCCGACGGGCGGCCTATTATCGGCATCGATTCCCGGGATCTTCTGTCCCTGCTCCTGGAGACGGATGAACGGGCGATCCTGGTTCCCGCCCATATCTGGACCCCCTGGTTTTCCGCCCTGGGGGCCAAGTCGGGGTTTGACTCCATCGGGGAATGTTACCGGGATCTGACGGACCGGATCCCCGCGGTGGAGACGGGGCTTTCCTCGAACCCGCCCATGAATTGGGCCCTTAAATCCCTGGACCGGTTCTCTATTATTTCCAATTCCGACGCCCATTCCCCGGACAAACTTGGCCGGGAAAGTACGGTTTTTGAGATGCCCCTGTCCTATCCCGGCCTGGGGGAGGCCCTGTGGCAAAGGAAATCGGGGCGGATTATTGAAACCATTGAATTTTTCCCTCAAGAGGGAAAATACCACTACGACGGCCACCGGAAATGCGGCTATTACGGCAGCCCCCAGGACGCGGCCGCGGCGGACGGGTTCTGTCCGGTCTGCGGCAAGCCCATGACCCGGGGGGTTATGGGACGGGTGCTGGAACTGGCGGACCGGCCGGTGGACGAAAGCGCCCCCTGCCCTCCCGGTTCCGGGAAAACCAACCGGCGGCCCTACCGGTCCCTGATCCCCCTGCGGGAAATGCTGGGGGAGCTGCTGGAAACCGGGGCGGCATCGAAAAAAGTCATGGCCGCCTATACCGCCCTAATCGAAAAGGCGGGAAGCGAATTTTCCCTGCTTATGGATAGGTCCCCCGGGGAAATAGCGGAACTTTCCTGTCCCGGCATTCCGGGGGAACTTTTAGCCGCCGCCGTAACCCGGATGCGGTCCGGGCAGGTGTTTATTGAGCCCGGGTATGACGGGGAATACGGGGTTATCCGGGTCTTCCCCCGGGGAGAAAAGATCCTCACCGGTAAGGAAGGGGCGCTTTTTCCGGATATACCCCGGCAGAAAGCCGGGACCGGTAAAACACCCCTCCCGGCGGAGGGGGAAAAGCGTCCCCGGAAAAAGAAAAAGGCGGTTCCCGGCGAAACCGGGGATACGGCCGGAGAGGATTTTATCCCGGATGAGGAACAGGAAAGGGTTTTATCCTTTGAGGGAAGCCGCGCCCTGATCATCGCGGGGCCGGGGACGGGAAAAACCGCGGTATTGACCGCCCGGATTGCCCGGCTGGTACAGGGGGGTAAGGACCCCGCTTCCATCCTGGCGGTGAGTTTTACCGTCAAGGCCGCGGGGGAACTGCGGGACCGGATCGCCAAAACCGCCGGGGCCAAGGCGGCGGAGAAAATTACCGCCGCCACCTTCCATTCCCTTTGCGCGTCGATTCTGCGGGAGCAGCCGGCAAATACCGGGGTCCCTCAAAATTTCCGCATCCTTGATGAGTCCCAGCGGAATACCCTCTTGCAGGAACTCTGCGGGGAACTTCCCAAAAACCGGCGGGTCAATCCCCAGGCCCTGGGGAATTATATCGAAGAGCGGAAACGTTTCCTTTTGTTACCCGGAGAAGATAAGCCCCAGCCCATGCTGGCGGCTTTGGCGGAAGACCTGGGGCTCCCTGAGGGGGACCGTGAAAAGGACGTACTCTATGGGCTGTACCGGAACCGGCTGCGTTCCGGAGGAATCCTGGATTTTGACGATCTGGTGGCGGGAACCGTCAGGCTTTTTGCCTCCCGGAAGGAGATCCGCTCCCACTATCAAGGGCGGTACCATTATATCTTTGCGGATGAATATCAGGATATCAACTTTGCCCAATACGCCCTGTTACGCCTGTTAGTTTCCAATACCGCCCAGGAGGGGAACTCCCTTTGGGTTATCGGCGATCCCAATCAGGCCATCTATGGGTTCCGGGGTTCGGATAAACGGTTTATAGACCGCTTCCTTACCGATTACCCCGAAGCCGTCCAATTCCGGCTGGCCCGGAGTTTCCGCTGCGCCGGGCCTATTATCGAGGCGGCGGGCAGGCTGGTGGACGATAGGTTGGGGGGGACGGAAGGGGCGGTCAGCCTTTTCCGCTCCGGGTATTCCACGGAAAAATCCGAAGCCGAAGGTATTGCCCGGTCGATTTCCCGGTTGATTGGGGGAACCACCTTTTTTGCCCTGGACAGCCAGGTCGCGGACGCCGCAGGAAACCCTGACAGCGCCGGGAAACTCGCCAGTCCGGGGGATTGCGCGGTTCTGCTCCGTACCATTTCCCTGGCCCCTCCCATTGTAAAGGCCCTGCAGGACCACGGCATTCCCTTTGAACTTACGGGGGAACTACCCTGGTGGGAAGAGGAACCGGTCAAATCCCTTCTGGATCTGCTCTGGAGCCTCCATGAACCCACGGGCAGTACCGGGAGGGAAACCGGGGAGCATAGCGGCGGCCCGGGGTATAAAGAGGTTAAGGGCACTGCCCCGGACCGGGGACTGGTGTTTTCCATGGCGGACAAATCTCCCGCGGCGGCGCTGCGGGCGGCCTGGGAATTTATGAACCAAAATAAAACCCTTCCGGCTTCCAAGGGCAAGGGCGAACCTGGCGAAGCCCTGGAACGCCTTTTCAGCCTGGCATCCATGTACGAAGATCTATCCTCGTTTCTGGACACCCTCGCGGTCAGCGGTCCTGAGGACGCCGGGGAATTAAAATCCGAAGGGGTCCGGATCATGACGATCCACGCTTCCAAGGGTCTTGAATTCGATCATGTTTTTGTGGCCGCCCTGGAAGAAGGCTTACTCCCCTTTACGCTGTTTGACAAACCCAAAACACAAAAAGCCGGGAGGGAAATCGAAAATTCCCGGATTGACGAGGAACGGCGGCTCCTCTATGTGGCCATGACCAGGGCCCGGCAGGGGCTCTACCTTTCCTGGGCGCGGCAGCGGAATTACCGGAACAGAAAATTGCAGGGCGGCCCCAGCCGTTTTCTTGAGGCCCTGGAAGAAACGGTTCCCCTGCTGCGGGAATCCCGGGCAAGGAAACGGGAACCGCAGCTGCCTTTGTTCTAAGGCGGGAATCGGCTTAGAGTACCTTGATAACCCTCAATGACCGGATATGCCTCAAAGAATTGAACCCGAACGAAACAAACCATCCGAACAGAGACGGTGATTTCGAATGAAAGTTTGTGATGATTAGCGTGATTCGGGACTATTTATCGATGTTCCCGGCTAGACCGGTTTATTAGCGCCATGATAATCCTAAACAACCGGTATAATTAAAGAAATTTGGCCCCGAACTATACCTATAACATGAAAAAAAAGTAAGTGTTTCGAATGAAAAGCTCGTGAAATTCGTGTTAAATTTCTTTGTACCGGTTATTCGAGAGTCTGGTTTAATACCCCGGAGCTCTGCTCCGGCTCAAACAAAGCAACGCTTACAAAATTCGGCATTAAACCCAAGAACCCGCTTACGCGGGGGAGCTTCAGGCGGGGAGGTTCATTCCTTCTTTTGTTCGGGTGGTTCGTGCCGTGGTTTTTTTCTGCCCTTTGTTCAAACTGAAAATTACTGCCCGTTAGAACGCTTCAATTGACATCCTCATAGAAGTCCCCTATGATAAAACCGTTGTAAAGATCATGTTTTATGTATATGCTGGAGTGGGACGCCTGCCGGATCGTGATCCGGACCGTGGGAGAGGGTATGAAAAACGGTCTAATTCACCTCTATATCGGCGATGGCAAAGGTAAAACCACCGCTTCCATAGGATTATCCGTTCGGGCGGCGGGCAGGGATAAAACCGTGGTGTTTGCCCAGTTTCTAAAAACCGAAGCCACCGGAGAATTGGCATCCCTGGAAAAATTGGGGATTCGGGTGATCCGCTCCGCGGTAAAGCTGGGTTTTACCCACCGGATGGATGATGCGGCCCGGACCCGCTGCGGGGAGGAGCAGCGGCGTATCCTGGCCCTGGTTTTGGAAGTTTTATCCGCCATACCGGTTGACCTTTTGGTCCTGGACGAAGTCCTGGACGCGGTAAACACCGGGATACTGGCTGAGGGGGCATTCCGTTCCCTGGTGGAAAACAAAGCTCCGGAACTGGAACTAGTTCTCACCGGCCGGCATCCTCCCCAATGGCTCATTGACCGGGCGGACTATGTTTCGGAAATAAAAAAGATCAAACACCCCTTTGACCGGGGGATACAGGCCCGGATAGGCATAGAAAGGTGAAACCCTCAGCCCCGCAGACCGCACTTTGCCGCTTTCTACCAAAACCCGCCGGACCACAATTCCCCCCGTGCCTGCGCCGCGGCGAAGCCTGCGGCAACACCCGAGCCCCCCTCCCACAACATCGCCGTCCCCAGCCATCGCCGGGCAGCGCCTCCCCATCCCCCGGCCATCTTTCCCATTGTAAAGTGCCTGCCTTTCGCCATTTATCCGCTAAAACCCGCCGGACCACAATTCCCCCCGTGCCTGCGCCGCGGCGAAGCCTGCGGCAACACCCGAGGCCCCCTCCCCCAACATCGTCGTCCCCGGCCATCTTCCCCATCGTAAAGCGCCTGCCTCTTTCGCCTTTTATCCGCTAAAACCCGCCGGGCCGGGCAATTACCCCGCCGGGCCGCACGACGTGACACAAAAAACGCCACGCCAAAGCGTGCGTAGATAAAAGCCACGATCGTCTAGCCCCCCCGTGCCTGCGCCGCGGCGAAGCCTGCGGCAACACCCGAGACCCCCTCCCCCAACATCGTCGTCCCCGGCCATCGCCTGGCAGCGCTTCCCTGTCCCCCCGCCTCTTCCCCCCCCTCTAAG
>JAITBE010000220.1 GCA_031283755.1 Spirochaetaceae bacterium | reverse complement strand
CGGATCGCGGTCATTTCGAAGAATTTACCAAAAATATCAATAAAATACTTGCCCGCCAGATTAAAAAAACTCGTAAAGAGGCGTTCACAGGCAGAATTGGTATAAACGATCCTCATTTTGTTATCGATAAGTAATATCGGGAAAACACTGTTCAGAAAGGGGTTCAAGACGGAAGAGAAAAATTTTGAGGTCTCGCCGTCTTCCGGTTCCGGCTCGAAGAATTCCCCCGGCGTTTCTTCGAGGTCCTCAATTTCTTCCACTGGTTCTAGTTCCTCATAGAGTTCTTTTTGAATATCTGTCATACACACCAACTATACTTTAAAAAATTTAAACCAATGGGGCTGTTTTAAAATTTAATCATTTGAGATCATCTCATGGAGATTTAGTTCCGCGTCACTTTTCCGCAAGTACAGAGGCCCCATTAATACCTCGTTATTATTTACTATAGCAATATTTTTCGCAATGTCCAGTAACTCCCGGCTTTTTCCGTTTTTATGGAAGGGATCAACCAAAAAAACTTCCGGGGACAGTTCCGGCTGCACCATATCCGCGTCGGGCCCGGTAAGCAATACCGGGCCTTTCTGGGAAGCCGAGTGTATAAGTTCCCGGATTTCCCCGGGAGCCGCGTCCATATAGGGAGAAATTTGTTCGTTTCCCCGGTAAAGAGCGGTAAAATAGCGGTGTTTCCGGGCGTTAATTACCGGAAGTACCGGGCCGGGCCAAACCGAATAAGAATGGGCCATACAATCCAGGGTAGGAACCGAAACCATGGGGATCCCCAGGGAAAGGGCCAGCCCTTTGGCCGCGGAAAATCCGATCCGCAGGCCCGTAAATGAACCGGGACCTTTCATGCAGGCGATTCGCTCAAGGTCCTCCGGTTTTAAGCCGGCTTTTTTTAAGAGCATATCCACTCCGTCCATCAGGAGTTCGGAATGTTTAAGCCCCGCGTCAATTTCCAAATACCATAATTTGTTATTCGAGGAAAGGGCCATTGATAAAACTGAGGCAGCCGTATCCAGGGCAAGCACATTCATGGGTTGAACTCCTCTTTACTCAGGGCCGGAATACGAATAAGGCGGCGATTTTCCTCAAGCAGGGTTATTTCGATGGTTATCGCATCATTGGGGATTGAGTGGAGAAGCAATTCGCTCCATTCAATCACCGATACTCCCGGCCCGTATAAAAAGTCCTCTCCCCCCAGGGCGTTAAACTCATCATCCCCCCCCAGCCGGTAAACGTCTATATGATAGAAAGGTAATTTCCCCTGATATTCGCAAATAATGGTATAGGTCGGGCTGGTGATTTCCTCTTTTACCCCTAATCCCCTGGCTATCCCCTTGGTTAGATAGGTTTTTCCCGTCCCCAGCCCCCCCCTCAGGGCAACCACGCTTCCGGGATGTAAAAATCCGGCGATCCGTTCCCCGGCGTTTATCGTTTCCTCCGGGGAGGCCGAGATAAATTCAACCAGGAAGACCCCCCGAATTATCCAGATTGATGACAAAGGTCTTTAATTCTTTAATAAGGGGCGTCAGGGGATAATCTACCGGATCCGAAACAGATAAGGATATTTCCTTAGCGCCGGTGGGCATGGTCTCAATCATAAAATCAATATGCCGTTCTATGGATTTGTGTAATAATTCCATAACTACAATCCCGGAAAAATGCCGGCGATAATAGATAGGAACATCCTTCCTGATAATATCTTTGATTTGAAGTATTTTCATGTACCCTATACCTGTTTTATTTGTACCTTACGCCGATTCATATTCAAAAACCATTGCGTTTATCGTATTCCAGGCCCTCCGGGGGACCTTAAGAAATTTAATATGCATAAGTATGGCTCCTATCGATCCGCTTCTATTGATCCTCAGTACCTGGCCCAATACCGCCAGGCGCTGTTCGTTGGAATAAGCGATTTCAATTTTTAATCTTGAACCTACCGCGATAAAGGTGGATGTTTTTATCGCGCATCCGCCTATGGAAATATCCAAAATAGCCCCCGTAAATTTACGTTTATCCAGAATCATTTTTTGTTTTTTCTTCCGTCCGCTGCCGGATTCTTCAATAAATATTAAATAAAAAATACAGGCCATACTGGCCGGCTTCCGCCTGGATTTACGCTGGGCCATATTTTTTGCCTTATGGGAATGGGCGACCTGCAGAACTGAGCCCCGGGAAGTATCGGTCCTATTCACCACCCTGGTATCAAAGGAAAATCCCTTGCTGGATTTGGAAAAAAAGGAGATGGTAACTTTGGTACCCATATTGATCTTTATCGGGCCTCCCAGGGCATTCAGGGGACATTCCACCGACAGGCTTTCCCTCCCGGACGAAAGCACCTTTACCGGGTAGCTTTCCTTTCCGATGATAAGGACCACGGTTGAATTCGCTGCAAGCTGGGTGGTAGTCGTGATCATATTTCCCGCGACCTGGGCATTTTCTATGGTGTTTCTGAGAGAAAACAACAGGGCAAGTTTTTTTTGTTCCTCCTCTTCGGTACTGGCGGTTCTTTCAATGGTTCTATAGGCCTGTTTAAAATGTTTGTCCAGAAGCGCAGGACTCTGCATGATCCGTTGGGGATCACTAACCCCGTTGGCCCTGAAGATCTGTTCCAAAAGTTTTTTTTGTTCCTTGTTTAACCCGTAGGAATTTGCCAGCCGGCTCATGGTAAATATACTGAATTGGCGGCTTTTGGTTTTAGATCCCCCCCGGCCGTATGCGCTGATACCGTTTTTGATAAGGGACCCGATGATGCCCACTACAATAACGGCGCCGATGCCTATCAAAAGGACGAACCCCGCCATCGGGTCATCGTCTTTAAAATACTTAATATTTTCCTGGAGGAGAGATAATTGTATTCCTGAAAACAACATCATCTTGACTTCCTCTTATGCGACCGGTTTTTCCATGGAGTCTCTCATGGCGGAATAAAGTTTAAGCAGCCGGGGAGCTAATTCATATTCAGCCAGATCGCCCACCAGCACCGCGTCCTTCGCCTCATAGGCGGCAAGCAATTCCTTTAAGGCTATCGTAAATTCTTCAATAAATGCCTGAATTGAAAGATCTTCCACGGTAACCTCATCCGTTAATATCCCTTGTTGTTTTAAAAGAAAAATAAGACGGCATAATTTTTCTGTTATACCGGAAAACAAAGAAACCGTTTCGGCGGCCTGTTGATCCTTGCCGGTTTGAATATCCAGGGGCAGATCCTCAAGCCGCTGGGCTATACCGGTAACAGCCCCTTCCATAATTAAAAGCTCGTTTTTGGGGTTTTCTACTTCCCTCAGGCGTTCGTCTATAAGGTGTTCCATTTTTTGGGGGAATAATCCCTCCCCCCGCAGGGTTTTTACCATACCGTCGTACAGTTCCGGCGCTTTTTCGGATAAAAATACCCCGGCGGGGCTGTTTTTCCATTGTTCCCGGAGCTGGTTCTGTTGATCAAATAAAGCATCCTCATAGGTTTTAAGCGCCTCCTTGGCGGTAAGCAGGGCCTCCGCCAGCAGCTCAAAACTGGTACTGGTTTTTATGGCGATGTTTTTTATTTTTTCCAGCTCCCACCGGAAAGCATCGGCAACGGAGTCAACGCCTATTACCGTCCCGTCCACCTGTAAACCGCTTACACTATGTCCCGAACCCAACAGCCAGTTTTCTATTCCCGAGAGGAATTCCCCCAGGGTACGCTCCTTTTCCAGGGTAATATCCGCGGGGCTTCCGTTGATGGTTATCTCCATAAAAATTCCCCCTACCGGTTATTGTTATTGGACCGCTGCCTGAATTGATCCAGGGATGTAGACATATTTTCCATCCGGTTATAGGCTCCTTCCATTTGACCATATTGAAGTTTCAAGGCCGCTTCTTTAGCTTCAAGCTGCCGGTTCAGGGTTTCTATCCGCCGTTGATCCTGGGTAATCCGGGAATCGATGGTTCCGGTCTTAAGGGATATGATACCGCCGCTTTCCACATAGGGCTTGGAGATGTTTTCCAGAGAATAGGCAATACCGGAATCAACGATAAGATCCCCATCGGTATCATTACCAAAAAGCTGCTGTATGGCCTGAAGCTTGGTTTCCAGGGCATTATCCAATACTCGTTCATCAATTTCAAGATATCCCCGCAGCCTTGAAGGGTCATACCCTGAACCGGCTCCCGCCCCCCGTACATCGGTACCAATCCCGATTTGGCTGAACATGGATAAATCCCGTTCCGCCATGGTAGGGTAGGGGTTTCCGGCGATACGCTGCAGGGTTTGTTTAAATTGGTTTAAAGTAGAATCCCCGGTGAAACTTCCCAGCCGGTTTCTAAGCTCATCCTGTTCTTCCGTACTCAGGTAGGAGAGTTCCTGGATGATCCGGTCGTCATTTCTGGTTAAAACATTTACCTCCGCCATCAAGCGGTTGTAATTTCCCACCAGGGAGAAAATGGCGTTTTTGACCGATTCCCGGTCTTGTTCCACCCCAAGTTTCACCGGCCGCTCCGACGGTCCCCGGACCGTGAGGTTTACCCCCGGGATAAGGTCGCTGATACTGTTGGTGGGCCGTTTCACCTCGATCCCGTCCATAACAACCACCGTGTCCTGGGCAAGGGATATGGGGTTTTTGGGTTTTAGTCCACCCTGGATATCGGGATCAAAGACCCGGATGGAACGGATAGAAATATCCCGATGGGTATTATCGTTTAAGAGGTTCATGGAACTTATGGTCTTATTTTCCGCGATATCCGAAAGGCGGTACTGATAGGCGCTAAAATTCTCCGAATCCCGGATGGGGGGAAGGACCGTCCCGGTTCCGTCGGAAAAAGTCAGGGATAACACCGCCATATTGTCCCGGCGGACCGGGAGAGGAGGAGGTTTCCATGGGGGGATAGGTACGGAGGAAGGGTCGCTTTCTATGGTAATATCCCCATAATTAACGGAAGGCGGATCGGGAATAGCGGGCCCCGGCGGCGGTTCGGGGACGGGGATATCTTCCGGGGCGATTACCTCCGTGGCGGTTTCAAAGGCCAGGACCAAACCGGGACCGGCCGTCAGACCGGGTTTAAGGGGAATAGAAACCCCTCCTCCCGCCGCTACCCAGAGAACATCCTCTTGGACGGCGACCGCTTCCTTGGGACCGGAAATTTCTCCCAGGGCGTCCCGGGCCAGGGAAATATCCCGGCGGGAATCGTTTATCCGCTCGGCTAAACCGGTTTTAACCGCCAGTCCTTCCATATCGCCGGAAAACCCCAGCCTGTTTGCCGCCCCGGTTAAAAGGGACTCCAAAAACAGCGACTTGGTTCCCGATTCCACCGTGATAAGGCTGGCCCGGATCTTGTCCCGTCCCCGCCGGTTCACCGCTTCGGTAAATTCCCGCAGGCTTCCCCCCCGGAAATCAAAGGAAATCTCCTCCCCTCCCAGGGAAAAGGCGTAAGAACCGCCTTCAACCCGGAAGGAATCCTCCAGGGGAGCGGACAAGAAACGGTCCGCCTGGGCGGTTTGTTTGACTATAAAATTCCGTTCCTGCTGGGCAGCCTCCCTGGTGGCGGTCCCGGTAATCACCAGCTCATCGGAGGATCGCACAATCCGGTCATTAAAAGGGTTTTGGAACGAATAGAGGATTCGGGCGCTTTCCCTCAGGGTGGTTATGCGCCGGCCTACATCCTGCCAATAGGTTTTCTGGGTTTCCAGACTTTCTATGTTTTTATCTATCCGTTCCTTGGGAATACGCTCGACCCGCATCAGGCCTTCGATGAGTTTATCGGTATCAAACCGGCTCGTTACCCCCGGTACATATATATCGGACATACCCTGGCTTTACTTTCCCTATCCCCTCATATCCGTTCATCAAAAAGGAAACCCAAAGTTTCCTTGATCTTCCCATGAAGACGCTGAAGTTCTTCCGGGGGAAGTATCTTGATTACCTTATCGGTTTCAGGATCAATGACCTTGACCGTAATTTCATGGGACTCGTGATCCACCATAAACTTAAGCTTTTTATTAAACGCGAAACTAATTCGTTCAAGCTCCGCTGCGGTAGTTTTGATATCTACCATATCCCGATTTCCCGGCAGGGATGATTCAAATTTTTCAATGGCGGCTTTTTGCTCCACCATTCGATTTTGGGCCGACAGCTGCTGCTGCCGCGCAACCCCACGATCCTGCGGGAGTTCCGATGGTGAAACCAGATTTATTCCGTTTCCCATCATGGTAATTTGAATACCCATTGGTACCTCCCTGTAACGGACGCTGTTTCTTTTACATTGACGGCGTCCGAGGATTTTTTTGTTTGATGAAACGGTTCCTGTTTTGAAACCGCCTCAAATAATAATTCCTGTATCCTTGAACAGGAACCGCTGCTTTCAAAAAAAAGACGGAGAAGGGCGCGAGCCTTCCCGTCTTGCGTTTTAAAAGACGACGTCCAGAGGTCTCTTACCACGCTTAAAAAATAAAAACAATGCCTTTATTAGCCAAGAAGCTGCAATACCGACTGGGTCTGTACATTGGCCTGGGCCAACATAGCGTTCCCTGCCTGGGACAGGATCTGATCCTTAGCATAGGTCACCATTTCCGACGCCATATCCGCATCCCGAATCCGGGACTCGGAGGCCTGAAGGTTTTCCGCCGCGATGGCGACGCCTTCAGCGGCCATTTCAAACCGGTTCTGATACGCGCCGAGATCGGCCCGTTGCTTTGAAATTTGCCGCAACGCGGAATCCAGCGTACCAATAGCCTTGTTTGCGTCCTCGGGGGTGGCAATCGTGATGATCCCCGTGTCCCCTTGGGTGTTCTGCAAACCCAAAGCCTGGGCGGTCATGGTACCGATAAAGACCCGTTCGTTTTGGTCCATATTGGCCCCAACCTGGAACTGCATAACCCTGTTGGTTACTGAATCCTGGGCAAAAGCCCCGGTCAGGATGT
>JAITBE010000218.1 GCA_031283755.1 Spirochaetaceae bacterium | reverse complement strand
CTACCTTCCCCGGCGCTTTAGTGAGCCGTTTCACAAACCCGGACCCGCCCATCCTGACCGCGTATATCCCTTCCCCTGACCAACCGCAGGAATCGCAGACCACCATGTCCCCCCGGCGCAGGGTCGGCTCCATGCTGTCCCCATCCACCGTCAAGGCGGCGATATTCTCCCCATACCGGGCAAGATACCCCGGCACCGGGATAAGCGCCCTGGTTTCGTCCGCCTCCAGCAGCGCGGCCCCCGGACCGGCGGAAAGCCGCTGATCCAGCAGGGGGACTACAAAGGATCCTTCGGGCAAAGTTGAGGGATGATAAACCGGTAACGGCTTCGTGTTGGAGGGATGTTGCTCGACAAAAGCGGTATTTGCCCGCCTTGCCCATACGCCATCAATCGGTGTTTCCGGGTCGGCCTCCCGGGCAAGGGCCAGAGCTTCATCATACCGCTTCTCTAACTCCTCGTTAGTAATTTTACCCGTATTAACAAGGTCATCACCCAAAGGGGTAGTCAATCCTTTAATAGGGTAACCCTTCTCAGCCAATGCAAAAAGGATTTTCATAGGCGGTTTTGCCGCCCCAGTCTCATAATTAGACCAAGTAGTTTGAGGAATCCCAAGGTCAGTCGCTATATCTTTTTGAGACTTCCCCATTTTTCTTCTTATAGCCCTTAGTTCATAACCTATATTCATTATAAAAATTCCATAAAAAGTTTATTAACTATTTGACAGGCCTAAAAAGTAGTTATATAACTAAATATATCGACACATAAGGGGATTTTCCCCGCCAAAAGAAGCCGGCTGCACAACCAGCCGGCAAAATCGAACACCCCAATTAAGGGGGAAAGGATGGTTACAGTATGGCACAGAAATTGTCCAGACGCAACCGGAAAATCATCGGGATCCGCATCAAGCCCAGGGAGGGGCTGTGGATCAATTATCAGCTCCGCCTGCGGGGAATTACCCACCAGAAACTGGGGGATCATCTGGGCATCCGGCGGGATACGGTGACCAAAGTTATCCGGGGTACCCGGCGCTCCTTCCGGGTCGAAGAAGCCCTCCCCCGGATCCTGGGCTACCCCACTTTCGAGGCCATGATTGCCGCCGCCAGGGGCAAGGGGGGAGTATGAGTATCAATAAAACGATCAGACAAAAATTTGCCGCCGGGCTTTTCAATACCTACCACGATGCCCTCATGCAACTCGAGCGGGCATATCACGCAATCGGCATAGCGGTTGAATTTTACGAAATGGTTAATGAGAAGATGGAAAAAACCGTCTTGTTACTCAATTCGCAAACCAGAACCCCATACAAGTCCGTAGTGATAGAAGGGAAAAGCCCCTGGCAGGCCATAAGGGATGTGGCGGAACAGGTACAGGAAGAATACGGATATGAATCCCCGCAATGCGCCCCTTCCGAGTTGCGAGAATGGATAATCGAACAAATGCAGGACAAGGGTATTACCGAAACCGAACTCGCCAACAAGGCGAACTGCAGCCTTTCCTTTGTTTCACGTTTTTTAAGCGGACGGCGCAAGTCGGATCTGATTTTGGAAAATGCGGCGAAATTATTGGGTTACGGCACCGCTGAGGAACTCATCGCCACTTTCCGGGCGCGCGCATCGTCCCCGACAGCCGATGACGGAGGGGCAAAATGAATACGGTAATCAACAGGGCTTTGCGGGAAACGGAAAGCCAGCCCGGCCTTTTTGACGACGAACCCTCCAGGTCTTTCGGAGAGCCGCCGGAAGCGAAGATCGCCGCCAGGGGCAAGGGAGGGGAAGCAAATGGCTGAAAAGATGCTGGAACAATTTGGGCAGATGGTCCGTTCAAGCGAACAATACCCGGCCGATTTTGACCAGGCATGGCAATGGGTGGGGTATGTCCGGAAGGATTATGCCCTGGATACCCTTAAAGCTAATTTTGAGGAAAGGTTGGACTATTCCGGCGTAGACCGGAATAGGTCAAACAGGAAACCGGGAAAGCCCTACAGGGCTTACTTCCTTATTAACCGGAATACGGGAAAGCTGCCGGAAGGCTTTATACCCCGGCATCTGCTGAAAAAAGAGGAGGCAACGGCATGAGGATCGATCCCTGCGACCAAGAAACCTTTGCGGGTTATATAACGGCATTGCGCACCCTGGAAGAAGCGTTCAACCTGGCGGGCGCCCCGGTCTCGTTCTATTGCCTGAATTCTTCGGCCTTCGGCAAGACCGTCATCATAAAGCGGGGGGACGCCACAAACAATATTTCTATTGAAGGCGACAGCCCCGCCCAGGCGGTTAAGGACGTGGCGAAAGCGGTGCGGCTATGATCGACTCCTGGAAAAGCCTCGTCCACGCCCTTGACCAGATGCGGCAGCTGCAACGGAATCCCAAAACGGCAAAAATCCCGGATCTGTCTTTCCAACTGAAAAGGCTTGAGTCCGAGGTTGATCTTTGTATCGAGAAAAAACTGGAAGAATGGGCCGGGAAAGAACAGCCCGGATTAGAAATCCATTAGGAGGAAACGTGTATGGCGCGGTTAAAACCAAACGTAAAAAAGATTGAAAGCCTTGAGGACGCGAATTTGACGCTCAAGGAAATCGGGCTGCTGGAGCGGGAACTGGAAACCATTGACGGGGACGCCCACAAACAGTTAGCGGAAATCAAAACCGCGGCGGTCAAGGCGGGGGAACCCGTCCGCAAGCGGATCGCGGACCTGTCGGCCCTGCTGGGTGCGTATGCCGAATACAACCGGGCGGAACTGTTCAAGGA
>JAITBE010000195.1 GCA_031283755.1 Spirochaetaceae bacterium | reverse complement strand
CAGGCCCCCTGGTTTTTCAGGGGGCTGTTTTTTTGTAATTCTTTGTAATATAAAGAATTACAAAATTCGGGCAAAACCTGAATTTTCCAAAATTTCAGAGAATGGAAAAAACTGGGGATTTACACTTAAAATGTTACAGGCCCAATTAATTATATCATTCGTATTTCTAATTCTTTACCAATAGCTCTCGCTATTTTATCTTATGTCTTTGCCGGGCGTATCCCGGATAATTAAGCCTGACCCCGGACAGCCGCTTCCGGAATTCCAGCCGAATTTTAAAAAAAATCCGCTCCGGCTAAAGCAAATCCCCGCCTCCATGCCTTAATAGCCATGGGGGTATTTATGATAAATATACGTTTTTTGGCAAATAAAGCAGTTCCGGGGCTGGCGGCGCTGCTTTGTTTGATGACGGCCGCTTGTTTCCCGGATAAGACCCAGGGGAGTCCGCAGGAGCAAAGAACAACGGAAGGGGAAAGCCTTTCCGCCGCCCCGGCGGAGACCGGGGCTCTGACGGAAACCGGGCCCTACGCGGCGGCCCTTGGTGAGGCCAGAACCTATACCGAGGCCCTGGAAGAACTTGCCGAAACCGAACGGTCCGGCGGTTTTACTCCGGGGATGGGCCTTAGCGAATCCATGCTCCGGGAATGGTCCGGCGATTACGGGGGGGCGGTGATCGCCGCCTATAAGGAGCTTTCCTGGGCCTATGGATACGGCGCCGGAATAACTAAGGACAATATGACGGAGGGGCTTAAAACGGTGGTGAGCCTCTACGAAACCGGGGAGGGAAATTCGGCCCTGAAGGATCCTTCCCTGGGGGAAGAAGCACGGATCCAAGCCCTGCGCGCCGCCCGGGGGATCCAGGCCTTTCACCATGGATTGTGGACCGAGGCGAAATTGAGCCTGGAGGGCCTGGATGCCGGGGATGAACCCGATTCTTTTATCCGGTGGATGTTTTTGGTGTGCCGCCTTGAGGAGGGGGAACCTTTCCGCCAGGTCCTTGGCGCCTATGGGGCCATCCGGGCCCGGTATGAAAGGTTTCCCGAATATTGGTACCGGGGGGCCCGGCATTTTTCCGGGCATATTCGGGGTGAATATGCCGAGCGGTGTATCAACCTGGCGCCCCAGGGCCCCTTTGCGGAGGACTGCCGGAGGATTCTGGCGGAAACCGTGGGCCTCCCCTCTCAGGAAGGGAGCAGCATCAAGACCAGGGTGGAGATTGAGGAATTGATTACCCGGTCGGCAGTTTCCGGAACCCCCGGGGTTTTAACGGAGCTTTTTGCCCTCCTTTCCCTTCAGGATAATCCCTATACCCTGTATACCGCCGGGGCCCTGCGGGCTCTGGCGATACAGGAGGATTTCAGAAACTGGTTCACCCATGAAGCGGCCCAAGCCTCGGGGCGTTTGGCGGAACGGCTGTTTTACATTTCCAAGGGGTAAAAAATGAAACAAAAAGTGATTTTTCAGGTTCTGATGATCCTGCCGGTTTTTATGATGGGTTCCTGTGCCGCCCGTAAAGTAGACGAGGATACCCTGCTGCTTTACGCCCGTTCCCAGGCGGTCTATGGGGAAGGGCGGTTTGAGGAACTTATTTCCCTGCTTTCGGGAGAACGATCCTTTCCACCGGCCCTGGTCCTGCGGGGAAAGGCGGAATATTTTTCCGGCGATTCAAAGGCCGCCGAAGGGACCTTCCGCAGGGCCCTTTTGATCCGGCCATCTTCGGTTGAAGCCTCCCTCTATTTGGCCCGGCTGTTACGGGAAAAGGATGAGCCGGAAAAAGCGGAGGGGATCATCAAAACCCTCCTGGAGGATGACCCCGTCAACATCCGGGCCCTCAGGCTGGGGGCGGAAATTTACCGGGGAAAGGGCCCCGCCGGGGAGGGGACCGCCGCGGCCTTGCTTGACCGGGCGGTGGAGGCGTCGGCGGAGACCGCCCTGGTCTTTGTGGACCGGGCCCGGTTCCGTTGGATTGAGGGGAACGGGGAAGGGGCCCTGCAGGACCTCAGGAGCGCTAAAAGCCTCCTCCCCTGGGATACTCCCCTGTTCCGGAGTATTGAAAATTTGGAATCCGCCATTCGGGAGGCCCGGTAATGAAAAAAATAAAATCTATCTCTTCAAAACACGGCATTTTGAAAAACCCCCGCATATACCGATTTTCCCACGGGGTAAGAAAACCGCTCCTTGCCTGCCTTTTCTTATGGGGGGGTCTGGTATTCTTCTCAGGCTGTATTTCCCTCGGTTCCGCCCCGGCCAATTCCTGGTCCTCCAAAAAACGCTCCAATATGGCCGGTACCCTGCGGCTGGAAACTGTTTCCGTGGATAAACCCGTGGACAAGGCTTCGGTGGAACGGGAGATCCGGGGCAGGGCGCCCCTTGTTTTTCTACGGCAGGGTTATCTCCTCGTACCGGAAGGGGAAACCGCCCTCTACCGGGCGGATATCCGGGCCATAGAACGGGAATATATCTCCGGCTGGAAAACCCGGCGTTCCCTCTCGATGGAGGTTTTGATCTGGCAAGACGAAGGGGAGGTCCGGGATCCGGTTCCCCTGGCTTCGGGCAGGGCCGCGGGAGCAGGACAGGCCAGTTTGTCCTCATCCCCGGTTACGGATCGTCTTTTGAAAGCCGCGGTTAAAAGGGCGCTTGGGGCTTTAAAAAAATGAAAAACAAGGGGGTAGCGCTCGGGTCACGGGGAAAAATTCTTTTTCTGGCCTTTCTCTTTACCCTGGCTTCCGGGCTTGGGGCTGAACCGGGGATCGGTTTTGCCGAAGCCGCCCTCATGGCGGTGGCCGCTTCCGATGAGCTTCGGAGTGAATACGCCCAACGGAACCTTCGGGAAGGGGCCTGGGTTCTGGGACGGCGGGCCTATTTTCCCCGCGTATCCTTGAGCGTTTCCGAGGACGACCGGGTTTCCACCATAGGGAACGATTCTTTTTTAAAAAATTACGGGATCAACCTGGATCAGCTCCTTTGGGACGGGGGGAGAACCGCCATAAGCCGGTCCGTGGAACAGGCGGAACTCACCCTGGCGGGCGCCCGGTTGGAACGGATGGCCGGGGAAATCGCCGAGGCTGCCCTGGGGGCATACCGGAATGTACTTTATGTGCGGGCCCAGCTGGCCATTCGGGAGGCCGCCCTGGAAGCGCTGAGGGAGCAGCGGAATATCCTGGCCAGGGAAACGGAACTCGGCCTGGCCCTGCCTTCGGATTTGACCGGAGCGGATCTTACCCTTTCGGGGGAACAGATAGAGATCCTTTCCCTGAAGATGGAGCTGGAGGAGGCGGAACAGGAACTGGCCGAGATCTTGGGGCTGGAGCGGCTTCCCCCCCTCCTGGAGACCGTGGATGTCCGGCGGTCCCCGGTCTTACCCGGGGGAGAAGAAATCCGCGCCCGGGCCCAGGCCCGGAATCCGGACCTTACCGAAGCCCGGTACGGGATAGTAAAAAAACAGGCCGAAGCCCGGTATGCCCGGTTATCTTGGATGCCCATGGTACGCTTGACCGGGGGATTCAGCCTCAACGGCCAGCGTTACCCTTTGACCAGGTATAGCTGGACCGTGGGGCTGACCGTTGAGTTTTCATCCCCCTGGTTTTCGGGCGGTATCCAGGGTTCGGCCGGCGGGGAACCGCCCTATGACCGAAGCGCCCGGCTGCAGAACACCCTGTCCCCCCTGCCCGAACCCGCTTCGGCCATGACCGGCCGTTCCGCGGACCTGGCCCTTGCCCTGGAACGGAAGAAATTCCAGGTGAGTTTTGAGAAGGTGGGCCGGATGGCGGTATTGGCGGTGGAAAAATGCCGGCTGATCAATGGAAAACGGATCCTGGCCCTGGAATCCCTGGAATTGTCGGCGAAACAGTTCCATCTCGCGGAACTG
The DNA here is from genome assembly GCA_031283755.1 of Spirochaetaceae bacterium. Taxonomy (GTDB): domain Bacteria; phylum Spirochaetota; class Spirochaetia; order Treponematales; family Breznakiellaceae; genus JAIRMO01. Next base: position 21,003 of record JAITBE010000195.1, on the reverse strand, counting down.
CGCCTGGACCTGGGCCAGATCACCCGGATCGATCTGATGGAAGCCCGGCAGGAATATACCCAGCGGGAATTAGCCCTGGCGGAAGCCGCCATAACACTCCTGGAGGCGGAACGGGAGGTGGAGCGTTTTTTGGATCTCCGGCCCGGAACATTACCGGTATTTGCCGGTGAAACCAATGCCCACGGAGGGTTCCATGAATAATGACATTCCTGTCCATGAGTTTAACAAAGTTATTGCCGAAACCGGTGCCGCCATCGCGTGCTTTCTTACCGGTTCTTGCGGCTTCTCAGGCAAAAGCCTCACGCCGCGGCGTTTTTTCAAGCCGCGGTTTCCCAGCCCTGCCTTTTGGAATGGCCTTATTGGTTTTCTTTTCCTGTCAGCCCTGCTCCTGCCGGGCTGCGGCCGTCCTTCGGCCGAGGGAGAAACCGAGGCCCCCAGGCAGGTCCGGGGAGCGGTGATTGGGGAACAGAGTATACCCAATGAGATCAGCGGATTCGGAACCCTGTCCTTTCTTAAAAAAGTGGATGTGGCCGCCCCCCGGGACGCGGTATTGGCCGTCCTGAATTACCGGGAAGGGGATAAGGTCGGCCCCGGGGATACGCTGGCGCTTTTGGAAAACCCCCAGATTTCCCTGGCGGTGGGCAGGGCGCAAAATACCTTTTCCCAGGCCAAGGCTTCCCTGGACCTGGCCCGGTCCCGTTTATTGGAAGGGGAATTTCAGGCGGAAGCCCAACTCCTCAACCTGGAAAAAGCGGAAGCCGAATTGGAACAGGCCCGGAAGATCCATGAAGAACAGAAACGGAAACACCGGGGGGAAGAAACTCTCTACGAGGCCGGGGGGGTTACCGAAGAGGCCATACGGACCGGCCGTTTTTCCCTGGAATCGGAGGAGGAGAAAATTCGGCTTTTGGAAAAGGATCTGGAGATCCGCCGCATAGGATTCCGGAATCAGGACCTGGCTGCCGGGGGACTTCCCCTGCCTAAAAATGAACGGGAACAGCGGCGTTTGTATATAGCCCTGGCCACCGCCACCCTCCGGGCCGAATTCCAGGCGGCCCAGGCCAGCCTTCAGGCGGCCGCCAAGGAACTGGAATCGGCGAAACTTGCGGAATCGGAACTGGTGATAAAAAGTTCCATGGCCGGGACGGTGGGAGCCCTCTATATGGAGGCGGGGGAACGGGTAAAACAGGAAGATAAGATCCTGACCCTCATGGATACGGAATCCCTCTATGGGGTATTTCCGGTGCGGGAGGAGGATGCCCTGCGGCTGGAGAAGGGGATGGCCGCCAAGGTAAGCCTGGACGGAACCGGGGGGACCTATGAGGGCGCCGTGGATTTGGTTGCCCCCATCGCGGACAGCCAGTCGTTTACCTTCTCCGTGAGGGTCCTGCTTTCCCCGGAGAATATCGCCGGGGGAATGGGGGAAACCTTGCCGAAACCGGGGATGTTTGCCCGGGTTTCCATCACCCTGGGGCCGCCCCGAAAGGTGATGGTCGCCCCGGATTCCGCCATATTAAACAAAAAAGACAACCAGGGGGTGGTTTTTGTGATTAACGGAAATACCGTCCATGAACGGGAAATACGTTTTGGTATGTCCCTTGGGGAAGATCGGGAGATTGAAACCGGCCTTCTTCCCGGGGATCTTGTGGTAGCGCGGCCCGACGGAGGGTTACGGGATGGGGTATATGTTTCGCTGGTGGAATAATCCGGCGGGTTTTGGTTCCAAACGGGTACATCCCCGGATAGGTCCGGCGGCGTTAACCTGCCTTGTCCTCCTTGGCTCCTGCGCCGTGATCGATCTAAGACCCATCGGGGTGCAGACCATTCCCGGTGAACCCTACGAGGTGCTGGCGGATTATTATACGCCGGTGGTCCTGATCTTTGATACGGAGATGGATAAAACCGTAACCCAACAGGTGATTTCGGTGAGTTTTTCCGGGGGGGGCGTTGAGGGGGATCTCCGGTGGCAGGGGAATACCCTTTCTTTTACCCCCGCCGCGGGGTGGATCGCCGGGAGACGTTATACCTTGAGCCTTACGGGGGAGATCTACTCCCTGGACGGCCGGGAACTCAGGCTTGCCCAATACCTTCCGTTTTTCGCGGTGACCCGGGCCGAACTTCCCGGGCTTGCTTCCTTTTCCCCCGCCGACGGCGCTTCCGTGGGGGTAACGGCGGAGGAAGGGGGAGTCGTTATATTGAATTTCTCCCTGCCCATGGATCGCCGGAGTGTCGAGGAGGGTTTCTCCCTGGACGGGGTGGGGGACAAAAAATTTGAATGGGATGGGGATGATCGGATCCTCAGGATCAGCAGCGATACGCCCCTATCCCCCTGGACCACCTACCATTGGAGCCTGGACCAAGCCTTGAGCCGGGAGGGAGCGCCCCTGGCAAAACCGGCGGCCGCCCAATTTACCACCGATCTTGATCGGTCCCATCCTCTGGTCCTTGAGGTGTTTCCCCTGCTCCGGTCCGATCCCCCCGGAACACAGCCGTCTTCCCCGGGATCGGAGCTTTTCCTGCCCTGGGTACGAACCGGCGCCGGTATGGAGAACGGCCTTGGAAGCGGTCAGGGAATAGGAGTTCAATTTAATAAACCCATGGATGAGGAAAGTATGCGGAAGGCGGTCAGAACGGAACCTTCCCTTTCGGGAAATGTCGAAATATTAAGCCCTGCTTCCCTGGTTTATGTTCCAGATAGGGATCCGGAATGTGAAACCCGCTATACCCTTATTGTTTCCGGCGATACCAGGGATAAAAGCGGATTACGGATGGGAAGGGATTTTATCGGTTATTTTACCCCGGATATTCCCTTTTTGCGGATCCCTTCCTTATCCGTGAACGGACAGCCCCCGGCGGCGGTGGATGACGGGGATATTTCCCTGTACTACGCCTTTCCCCAGGAAGGAATCACCGGTATAACCGGTATCACCCTGGAGTTTTCCCTTCCCTTTTCCCAGGAAGCCATGGTTAACGCTGTCCTGGGAATTTCACTGGACCCCTGGTTTCCGGCGTCTATCGGTTCCGCGGTCCTTAAGGCCGCGGCCTGGTCTTCGGAAAACACCCTCTTTATGGAATGGGAAGGGCTTGAACCGGGAACACCGGAGGAACCCCATTTTTATCGGCTTACCATCCCCGGCGGCAAAAGCGGTATTACCAATGGCGGGGGTTCCTACATAAAAAATACCCAAAACATCTATATGGAGGTTTTGAATTTATGAAAAAAACCCGTGCTTTTTTTAAAGTCCTGGGGGGGATGTTTTTCTTAAACATCTTCCTTTCCTGCGATATCCTCAGGCAATCTCCCTTTGAAGTCGCCCAATGGAGTCCCGGAACAGGGTACCATGAAACGCCGGAGCATATTAGGGTTTCGGCCTCCTTTTCCCATGATCCGGATAAGCTCAGTGTGGAACATTCCTTTTCCTTAACCGAAGACAGTTCACCGGTGAACGGCTCCTTTGGGTGGGAAGGGCGGACCATGGTCTTTATTCCCGCCGTTCCCCTGGAATTAAACCGGGATTACGTGATAACGATCCTGGAGGACGCCCATGATCAAAAGGGCGTTTCGATGGATACAAAATTTGAAGCCCCCTTTACCACCCGGGTTATGGGGAAACGTCCGGTGGTTCTTTCCGTGGATCCCCAGGATATGGGGACGGTGACGGATCCGTGGCAGGAGATCCGTATAGAATTTTCCGAATCCCCTATGGCTACTTCCTGTGTGAACGCCATTTCCTTTCGCCCTTCCGCCAATGGTTCCTGGCGCCTGGAAGCCGGCCGGTTGGCGGTTTTTGTGCCCCAGGAACCCTGGGTTATGGGGACCACTTACCGGATACATATTGCCCCGGATTTTTCCAGTTTTCCGGGACTTACCCTGGGAAAGGAATTTACTACCTACTTTATCGCGGGGGATGACAAAACCCCTCCCCGCCTAACGGCCGCCTATGCCCTGGACCCGGCAGGAAACCCGGTGGTGGAACTGGTCCCCGAGGGAGACGGCCCCCTGATGGAGGAAACTCCCCGCTGGGAATCCTCTTACCGGCTCATGCTGGAATTTTCCGAACCGGTGGATACAATGGATCTCAAAAACCGCCTTACCGTGGAAAAGGCCTTGCCCCTGGAGATGGAAACCGGGCCGGGGTACTCCGACAGGGTGGTTTTTAGGTTTAGTGAAAAACCCGAATATTTAAGTTCTTTCCTTATTAGATTAAACGCCGGGGTCAAGGATAAGGCGGGGAATGAAAGCGCCAATCCGGTGGTTTTCCGGATCAGGGCGGACGGTCCCCGCTCCAAGCCGCCTGAATTGGCGGGGATCCGGCTCCCTATGGCCCCCGGCGGTCTTGCGGACGAGCAAGGGGGGACGGCGAATCCCCCTCCCCCGGAAGAATTTTACCGGGTACTGTCTTTTTCAGTGGACGAGCCCTTCCTGGACTTGCCTATCCTTCCCGGAACCGGCCGGTACCCGTATACCGAATCAACCCCTACCTGGATAGAACTCTATTTCGATATTGCCCCGGGGGCGGAAATAGACCTCCTCTCCCTGATGAGCCTCTTTCGGGTCGATGCTACCAATAACGCCCTCTCCTTTTTTCCCCGGAGCATGGAGGCCGGGAATTTCTTAGTCCCCGGCAAACCCCCTGCCTGGGAAGCATATTATCGCATAAAAGTCAAGGGGGTCTTGATTAATTCCACTGATCCGGGGGTAGTGGTCTTTCAGATAGCCTCCGGGCTTCGGGATAATTTGGGGAATCAGAATGAAAGGGTCTTCCGGCTTCCACTTTTAAAGTAGAAGCCCTATGAAAAACGTGGGTTTTGAAACCAAGTAATAGGGTATTATATTGAAGAATTTTATCCGATTTTGCGTAAACCGGCCGGTAACGGTGATAATGGCCATGGCCGCCCTGATTTTGGGGGGCGGCTTTGCCCTTTCGGTACTGCCCCTGGACAGGCTGCCGGATTTTTCCTATCCCCGGGTTACGGTGGAAACCCTCTACCCCGGGATGGGGGCCGCCGATGTACGGTCCATCCTTACCATCCCCCTGGAGGATGCCCTGGCTTCGGTAAAGGGGCTCCAGCGGCTGCGGAGCGTTTCCCGGGATGGGGCTTCGGTGGTGGTGCTGGATTTCCGGTGGGGGACCGATCCCAACGGCGCCTCTGTCCTGGTCAGGGAGGCGATTGACGCGGTCTATCCCAATCTTCCCGAGGGGGCGAAAAAGCCCATGGTGGTACCGGGGGACCCCAATGAGGAACCCCACAGCATCATATCGGTGGTTTCCCCCGCCGGGGACGGGATTTTTGCCCGGAATTTGGCGGAATATGAACTACGGGCCCGGTTCAGACGGATAGACGGGGTTGGTACGGTGATCCTGGTGGGTGGGGAAAACCCCGAAGCCCGGATAATCTTGGATATACCCCGGTCCCTTTCCGGAGGGCTTAGACCGGTTGATTTAGCCCAATACCTTGCCGCGGAAACCGCGGATATCCCCGCGGGAAACGCCCGGGAGGGGGAGATGGAGCTGGTGGTGGTCAGCTCCGGCCGTCCCGGCTCGGTGGAGGAACTTGCCCAAATTCCGGTGCCCGCCGGGCCGGCGCTGGTCCGTCTTTCGGATCTGGCGGAATTAAGCGAAGGCCGGGCCCGCCGGAAGAGCCTTTTTCTTTTTGATAACCGGGAACAGGTAGCCCTGGAAATATACCGCCGCCCCGGCGTTGATCCGGTAAAACTATCCCGGGATATCGAAAAGGTCCTGGGTGAGGCAAGGGCCGCCTTTTCCCGGGACCTGGAACTCAGCCTGGTATACGATTCCTCCGGGGCCATCCTGGAGGGGGTAAGAAATTTAAGCATCTCCGCCCTTCTGGGGACCGCCGCGGTTATCGGAACCCTGATCTTTTTTATCCGGCAGGTGCGGTACAGTATCCTCACCGCCCTTTCCATTCCCCTGTCCGCGGCGGCGGCCCTGGTTGTCCTTGCCCTGACCGGAAGGTCCCTCAACAGCATGAGCCTGGGGGGAATCGCCCTGGGGATTGGCCTGGTCTCGGATACGGCGGTAATAGTTCTGGACCTCCTCCACCGGAATTTTTCCGGCCGGCCGCCCCTGGCGGAGGAGATAGGGGCCTGTGTATCTACCGTATCCGGTTCGAGTTTCGCCTCTACCGCCACCACCGCGGTGGTTTTTATTCCCATTATCTTCCTCCCCGGCCCCCTGGGCGCCCTCTTTGGGGATCTGTCGGTTTCTCTGGTTTCCTCGATTACCGCGGGGTGGATCTTTGCCCAATTCGCCCTGCCGGCCCTTTTCGGGTTTTTCTATAAAGTGCCTTCCGGATCAGGACTGAACCGGAAAACTTTCCGGGGGTACCGGCGTTTGCTTGCCTTTGGCCTGCGGCATCCCGGCAGGGTGCTTTTTTTCGCCCTCGGTTTTAGCCTTTCAGGCGGGTTCATCCTGTTTACCCGGCCCGCGGCTTTTGTGTTTCCCGACGATGCCGGGGAAGTGGAGGTGAGCCTTACCTTTCCCGCCGGTACGGACCTGGAGGCGGCGGGGCGATACGGGGTACTCCTCTCCCGGGCCCTGTCCGAACTTCCCGCCATACAAAAAACCTTTGGCCGGGGAGGGGCGGAGGAAGAGGACGTGGGCCGCCGGGCGGATACGGATTACCGGAAGGAGGAACTCCGGCTCCGGTGTATCCTACGAAAGGGGGCTGAACCGGTCAAGGCCATGGCGGAGATCCAACAGGTCCTGGATGGTTTTGTTCTTTCCCGGCTTCCTCCGGGAACGGTGGGGGTTGCCGCCTATCCCCAGGACAAGACCGAACGGCTCCTGGGCCTGTCCCCGGGACATACCCTGGCCGTCCGGGGCAAGGACCGGGAGGAGGCCTCCTTCAGGGCCCGGGAAGCGGCGGAAAAGGTAAGCCGTCTGGCCGGTCCCGGGGCAGTCAACCTGCGGCCCTTTGGCTCCCGGCCGGAACTACGGATCTACCCCGACCGGGAGGCCGCCGCCCACCTGGGGATCTCCGTGATGGAGATGGCGGAAACGGTTCACGCCGCCACCGAAGGGGTGGTGGTAACCAGCCTGGAAATTGACGGGCGGCCCCTGGATATCCGGGTCTCCGGGGATCTTCGCCGGGATTTTCCAAGGCCCGAAGCCATGGTAGAGGCGATTCCCCTGGGAACCGGGGAGGGAGGGCCGGTTTTTTTAGGGGTCCTGGGAAGGGTTGAACAGACCCAGGCGGAGGCGGTCCTGGCCCGGCTGGATCGGGGGGATGTGATATATCTGGACGCCCTTCCCCAGCCGGGGACGGAAGCCGGATTATCCCAGGTTATGGATGAATTAAACAAAACTCCGGGGATCTCCCGGGCGGATGAATCCGCCTTTATCCGGTACCGGACATCCCTGATTGTTACCCTGGTTCTGGTGCTGATCCTCTTGTATATGACCATGGGCGCCCAGTTTGAGTCCTTTTTACTTCCGGGGATCCTCATGTTAACCATCCCCTTTTCCCTTGCCGGGGCGGGCCCGGCCCTGCTGCTCACCGGAACCGGCCTTGATTCGGGCTCGGTTTTAGGGCTGGTTGTCCTTTTCGGCCTGGCGGTGAATAACGGGATCCTGCTCTACGAAACCGCCGTGGAAAAGATGAGCCGGGGTTTTCCGGCGGCGGCCGCGGTGTATTCCGGGGCCGCCGGGCGGTTCCGTCCGGTACTGGCGACGACCCTAACCACCCTCTTTGCCCTGCTGCCCCTGGTCGTCTCCCCGCTGGGATCAAGCCAGCATTCCATGGCATCGGCCATGCTGGGGGGAATAGGCGCTTCTACCTTACTTACCCTCTTTGCCCTTCCCCCGATTTTTATTTCCTTCCTCAAGGCGGGGGAGAACCCTGAGAAAAGCCCGAGGGGATTACCATGATTCAAACCTGGCTGCAAAAACCTATAGCCGCCCTCTGTGTGATCTTCGCCCTTACCGCCCTTTCGGTTTTTATTTTGGCAAGCGGGGGGGATCCCGGGGAAAGTCGAGGGGGTTCCGCTTATACCATTATCCTGCGGCATTATGGGGTGAATGCCCGGGAAATGGAACGGGCCGCGGCTATTCCCCTGGAAGACGCCCTTTCTTCCATAGGGGGGGTCAAAAAAATTATGACCGTCAGTGAAAACGGAAAGGTCCGGGCCTTTGTCCATTTTGGGCAAAAGGTTCCCGGTGCGTATGAGGCGGTACGGGAAGCGGCCCAGGGGGTCTACGAGTCCTTGCCCTCATCAGCCCAACGGCCGGAACTCCTCTCCTCCGATGATTCCCGTCTTCCCCTGTGGACCGCGGCGGTCTTTAGTACCAACGGCGATGCCCTGGGACAATACCTGGAACGGATCGTTAAGCCTGCCCTGGAAGCCCTGGACGGGGCCGGAGAAGTCGAAATTTCCGGTACCGGACTCCCCGAAATCGTCATCGCCCTTAACCCGGAGGAAGCCGCTTCCCGGGGCCTTGACGCTTCCCTAATCGCCGGTATCCTGGGAGCAAACGATCTCCTGCTTCCCGGAGGATTTATCAATAGTAACGGCCGGGATATTCTCATCACCCTGGACGGCCGTTATCAGGACTACCGCGCCTTGGCGGAAGCCCTGATCCCCCTTCCCGAAGGAGGGGTAACCCGGTTAAAAGATACGGCCCGCCTGTATGAGCAGAACCGGGAACCGGAATCATTTTCCCGGCTTAACGGGAAAAGCGCCGCGGTGATCGCCGTCCTTCCCGGATCCGATGCGGACCCGGCAAAACTCTCGGGCCTTATCAAAGAGGAACTGGAAAAATTTACCGATCTGCCCCTGGAATTTCAAGTGCTTTCGGATCGGGGGGCGGAAGAAACCGCCGCCTTTAGGTCGGTACTGGCCGCCGCCCTAAAGGGAGCCGCCGCGGTGGCCCTCTTGGCGGCCCTCCTCGGTAAGGCGGCGGGTTCCGGTTTTTTGGGCCGGAGGCGGCGGGTTTTCCTGGCCCTGGTTTCCGGATTAACGGTCCCCCTTATCTGCCTCCTGTCGGCGGCCCTTTTGTCCCTCCTGGGTTTTTCCCTGGACCGGGGGCTGCTGGCGGGGCTTTCCGCCGGGGTCGGCGCCGCGGTGGACGCGGCCATCCTCAGTTCCGGGGGCCTGGGAAAAGCCCGGACCATTGAAGAAGGGAAGGAACTCCTTGATGATCTGCGCCTTCCCCTGGTATCCGGTTCGGTTACCACCATGGCCGCCCTGCTGCCCCTTATCGCCATGGAATCCCTGGCCGGCGGCATCAGTACCCTGGCCTGGGCCATTGGAACCGTTACCTTCCTGGCGCTTCCGGCGGCCCTCGTCCTGATTCCGCCCCTCCTCCTGTGGGGCTTAAAGAAAAGCCCAGGTTCGATCTTGCCGGCTGAAGTTTCGGTACCGTCCCAACCAAAAGGGGCTTCCCCGGCTGGGGAGGGCTTCTTTTTGTTTTTGGTAACAATGAAAAGGAAGATAAGCAGGAAGGGGTTGCGGCTTCTGGCCCTCCATCTGCGGTTTTGTACTGCCCGTCCTTACGGACCCCTGGTTATATGGGGTCTTATTTCCGCCGGAGGCATTACCGCCCTGACCCTTGCCGGAGCTGACGTCGGTACCGAAGGTTCCGCTAAGTCCCTGTATGCCCAGGTTGAATTCGAGGGAGGACTCAGGGCGGAAGAAACGGATCGGCTCCTCGCGGGTTACGGGGAGGCGTTAAAAAGGCACGAAGGAATAGGGACGGTACAAACCGTGGCGCGGATCGCTTCGGGGTCGGTCCTCGTCACCTTTGATCCCCGGATCATCTCCGCCGGTATTCTTCGGAACCTGGTCAGAACCCAGGGAATACCCGGCGGTTTTGTGTATATTCCGGAAATGTCCTCCACGGAACGGATTTGGGAGATCAAGGTTACCGGGGATGATGACGAAACCTGCCGGGAATTGGCGGAAGCCGCGGCCCGGCTCTGCGGGACCATTCCCCTCATCAGGGAAACCGTCCTCAACTTTAAAGAAGGAAGCAAAGGGCTTACCCTGGTCCCCGACCGGGAACGGCTTTTAACCGTGGGTATTCAATTTTCCCAACTGGCCGATAGGGTCCGGCGGGGGGTTCACGGGCCGGTGGCTTATAAACGAATAAGCCCCCAGGGGGAAACCGATGTCCGTGTCCGGGGCCAGGGGATCGCCGCCCTTTCCCGGGAAGAAATCCCGGGGCTGTTGGTGGGATCGGGAGATGCCCGGGAGGCGGTAAGACTCGATTCCCTGGTTAAAAAAAACATCGGGCCTGAGGCGGAACCTTCCGGTATCCGGCGGGAGGATCGCCGCCGGACAGCCGCCATTTCAATCAGGACCACTCCCATGGATCCCAGAAAGGTCCGGGCTCAGGTTATGGCTGTCCTTGGCCGTATGGAACTACCCCCGGGTTATACCCTGGAATTTGACCGGGACGCCATTGCCGCCGCCGAAGCCCTTTCGGGAACGGTTTTTTGGTTTTTATTGGCCCTCGTCTTCTGTTATATGGTGATCGCCGCGGAGAACGAATCTTTTGGAATTCCCCTGGCGGTACTGTCGGTGGTACTCCCTTCCCTTTCAGTCCCCGCGTTGGGAATGGCCGCTGCCGCGTTTCCGGTTACCCCTTCGGCCGCCTGCGCTTTTGTGGCGGTGAGCGGTATGGCGGTGAATGCTTCGGTTTTAATCACCGATGAAATCCGCCGCATCCCCCAGCGGGAAAAAAACAAAAATGACCTTGCCGCGGGCTTATACCGGGGTATCAGAAAAAAACTCCCCGTCCTTTTCGCCACCAGCGGTACCACCATAAGCGGGGCGGCGCCTTTTCTTTTTCTAAAAGAAGAAACCAATTCCCTGATCCGGAACCTGTCGGTGGTAACCGTCCTGGGGGTTGGGGCTTCTGTTTTGGCCGGATTATCTTTACTGCCCGCGCTGCGGGTGTGTTTTTCAGCATTATTTTTTACCCTTCGTCCCGCGCGGGATAAGGGAAAAAGTTCCGCTTGTGCGGAATAGAGGCTCTCTTATACGAGGCCTAAAAATGATCGTAGTATCTTTTCTCTTTTTTCTCAAAGGGATGCGGCTTGTCCGTCAACCCGGCGGGTTGTCCCGCCGGTCCTGTAATTTCCCGCCGGTGAACCTTGGTTTTACCGGCCGCAAAATCACGGTATTTTTAACGGAATTTATTCGGAAGCTGAGGTTCCCGGGCAACGCGGTTATCCTCCTGGCGGGGCTCCTGCTCTTTTGTACCGGCGGTGTTTTTGGGGAGACAAAACCGGATGTCCGGGGCTTTAATTCCGGAACCTTTGACTACCACTTCCGCAGGGCCGACCGGGAGATCACCCCTGAGCGGTGGATGGCCGAAGCCCGGCAAGGGATGGTTATGGCCAGGAACGCCTGGGAATTGGCCGCGACGGAGCTTTACGGGGATAAGGTTTTGCTTGAGGAGGCGGGGAAGACCATTGAAGCCTGGAGCGAGGCGGAATTGGAAAAACGCTTTACCGAATGGCTCCTCAGGCGTTTTTTCAGCGCCGGGTTGACGGAGCGGATAGAAGGGTCGGCTCAGGAGATCAGGAAATCCAATTTATCCCTGGTGTACCATTTGGATGAAAACGGGAAGATCCGTTATGATGAGGAAACCGGCGATCCCCTGGTGCTACGTCCCGATGAAGCCGGTGAGTACCTGGAGGGGGATCAAAAACAATGGCGAAAAAACGCGGAAGAAATTATCAATGCCGGGACAATCCGCTATGAGGCCTATCTGACCTCCCTGTTTCCGGAACTCCTGGGCTATGTCCCTGAAGAAAACCGGGAAGCCTTTGAGGAGAAACTTCGGGGCATCACCCTTAAAGCGGTATCGGGCAGGCAAAAGGAATTTGAGGCCCTGGCGGCCAGGGAAGAACGGCTTTTCGTTGCCCAAAGAACCGGGGACGTGTGGAGCTTACGGAGAAAAAGTGAAGAAGCGGCGGCGGCCATGATTACCGCCCAATTGATAGAAGAAACCGAAGCCCTCTGTGTCCGGGGAATAGCCGCATTGGAAACCAGAATAGAGGCGGCTGAAACCGATAACGGCGATTTGGCCCTGGCCGGTTCCGAATGGCTTGACGCCTATCGGGAACAGTTTGAACAAGGGCTTCAGGCATGGGCGGACGCGGAGGAACGATTTTTTATACGCCGCATAGAATGGGAACAGGAAGCGGGACAATATTATTTAGAGGGGGAAGAAGCCTGGAGCAGCGCCTTTAACCAGTTTGAACAGGAAAGACGGAATTGGGAAGCAAAGGCGAAAACCCTCTTTGAGTCCGGAGAGGCGGTTTTTAGGCGGGCATCGGAAAACCTTGAAGCGGCGATTGCCGGGGCAAAGGCGGAATTTGAACAGGAGCTGCTGTTCAGATCCGAAACCGGCGCCGAACGGGCCAGGGCCTGGGTGGATACCTATATCACCTGCGGTTCCGTGGTGGCCGGCGCCCAGGAGAACATCAATTTTTGGCTCAAACAGTATGGTAAAAAAAACGCGCCGGCCCTGGCGGGCGGGGGATTTTCTTCATGGATATCCGCGGAACTTATCAGCCATTGGCAGACGGTATTGAACTCCTATGAAGGACGGTATGGCGCCGAAGGCCGGATGGCTTTGGTGATAAAAGACATTATGGCGGGGAAAACAAACAGGTCCCAGGAACAGAACGCCATTGAAGAGTTGGAAAAATTAGGAATAAATTTAAGCGCTTCCTTTAAAACAGCCCTGGAACTAAAAAACTGGTCCGACCTCTATGATTCCTATATTGATAAGGCTAAAACCGCCCGGGACGCCCTGATCAATGATTTTAATATGGTAATGGGTACCGGGACCCTCACGGATATCCTGGCCGAAGGTGCGGTAAGTGAAGATTTTAACCTGGACGAATATCAGATAGAATTGATCCGGGCAAAGGCGGTGGCCGGTTATTGGGAAAAACGAAAGGCCATCGCCCAGGCGGTGGTTGCCTACGCGGAAGAGTTAACCGCCGGCCGCATGACCGATAGTGAAGGCGTTAAGGCCTGGGAACAGGCAAAACAATCCTATGACGATGCCCTCCTCCGGTATGAAACAGAACTGTCCCGGTTGAGCGCCGCCGGAGCCGGGGTAAAAGAGGCCCAGGGAGTCCTGAACAACGCGGCAGCGGCCTTGCGGGAAGCGGAAAACAAACTGGAAGAAAAAAATCAGGCCTATTCGATCCTCATGTCCGCCTATGTGTCCGGGCGAAATGATTTTATCCTGAAGGAACTGGTATCAAAATATGAAGAACTCCTGCGGAAGTATAACCTGTTAACTGCCGAAGGGGACAATGCGGCATACATCCGTTATCTTGAACGCGCCTATGAACTTGGATTTGCCCAGGAACTTGAAACGGCCGGACAAATGTTAAAGCAGCTTATCCTGGGGGGAGAGGGGATTGAAAAATCCCTCTCCTCCCTGATGAATAGGGCTTCAAATATCAATGTTTTTGAAGAATATCATATCATACCGGCGGTTGTTGAAAAATTCGGCCTTGAGGAGGATGATCCTTTTTATGCCATTATTCAAGCTCTGTTATCGGAAAAAGAAGAAAAACTTGCCGGAGCGGCTGCCGCGGATCAGGGCGAAATTCAAGGACGCTATAATAAACTGATCAGCGCCATGACAAAGACGGCAAAAGCCCAGGCGCAGGTTCAGCTGGAAACCCGGCTAAAAGCCCTGGACCTTTTAGCCTGCAATTCAACCATGGATTGGTATTTTAACGCCCGGGGTTATGAACCGGAAGCAACAGACCAAGCGGTTTTTTCCGATCTGGGTCTTGAGGCCTGTCTCAATAGGGATGTTGAAAAGGACGCCCGGACTTTGTTAAAAGCCCGCCTTGCCCTGGAGCTGGAAGGCTTATCCTGTTTTTTAGGAGAAACAGAGGGAGGGGACCGGGCGAAATTATTAGCAAGCTTTTGTTTGGTCAATGCCGCGGATGCCGCGGAAATTCTTGGAACCCTAAAAGGGCTGCAGCTTCTTCTTAATTCTGTTGAGGATAGGGGTTCCGCGGATTATTACGCGGTCCTGGAAGAGGCCGCCCTTTCGCAGGAAATTGCCGCGTGGTTTCTAAACGGCGGTTCCTGTTTTGTTACCCAATCGGGGCAGGTCATAGCATACGGCCTTTTAGAAGCCGAGATGACCGCTGCGGCCCGCAGCCAGGGCTTATTGGCGGTCTATCAAGCCGCCGGCCCTCAGGCCGCGGCGGCGGTAAGGGAAGAGGGGCTTCGGGGCCTGCAAGGAATGGGAGAACTTTTTAAATCCTACGGGATCACCCTAAACGACGGCTATCTTCCCGGCATGAAGTCCATGGGGGAAGCCCTCCTGGGGATGACAGGACCCTTGACCCATAATCTTTCGGCCTTTTTGTCCCGCATGAACGGACAAGTGGATTCACTGCCCCTGTGGATCAGAAACGAGATACAAGCATGGCAGGCCTCTTTGATTACCTATATAGCGGCTAAAACAATCTATAACAACAGAAGCATTGCCGGTTCCAGCGAGGCCATAAAAAATGAAACGGAAATCGTTCTGGCCCAGTTTCAGGCGGCGCAGCTTGCCGCCGATGCCCTGTCCTATGCCGAGCCGGGAAGCGCCCGGTTTTTAAACGCCGCTTTGCGGCTGCCGCCGGAGCTATTTACCTATATAAATAAAACTGCCATTGAGGACGAAGTGGTCAAAAGAATCGGCCGGGACTTGGCAAAACAATACGGCGCCGAAATCCCTGAAAGCGGGCTGCAAGAGGCCTTGACGGCCGCATGTTCAGTACACCATGGATACGCCGAAGAGGGGATACGGAAAAGATCCGTGGATGAGGCGGTTCGCTTGTTATTGTCAGGCCGGCTTGATGATGAGGTCAGCGGTGATTCTTATTACGAAATAATGACCCGGGAACTCCCCCTTATTTTTAATACCCTCGCCAGCCGCCAGGAAACTTTGAATTTTGAATATGCCCTGGTAAAGGCCTATGAGGACATAAACCAGCGGATAAAGGATGCCGAAGGAGAGGGACAAAGCCATTGGCGGCAGTATTTAAGCGCCGGGTTTCTGGAGGAGTATAATAACGCGAACAACAATGAAGGGGTATCACCGGGTGTTTCCGGAGATCCGGAAGGGACGTATAGCGGAATAAAGGCCGCAAAAAATTGGCGGGAAGGTATTCTGGCGGACGCCTATGAAAAAGCCGTCCAGGATACCCACCGGCTTAATTATGCCTTCCGGGTTTTTATCAATGCCGGAGAACAGCCGGAACTTGAATTCATAAAGGCCGGGATAAAAAGATACCAGGAGGATCCCCTGCTGGAATGGGACGAAACATTAATAAAAACCGTAGATTATGTGTTTTATGACAATTATCAAATGGAGTCCGGCGAATTTCAAAAAAACTTTATCCTTGAAGCATTGCTGGAAAAAGAAATTGAACGGCTCGGCATGGGTTATACTGCGTCAAAACAAAACAGCGCCGGAATTAAAGCGGAAATAAAAAAAATATCCGATGAAATATTGAACCTGCAGGATACCTACGATCTCGCGGCCGCCGCATACGGAAACGCGGCTGTGGATTTCGCCGGCGCCGGGGCGGCATACGACGAGGTCTATAAGGCGGTAAAAAAAGATTACGCCGATCTGGAAGAAGCCCGAACCGCCTATGAAACAGAAGACGCGATCAGAAGATGGGCAAGCACCGCCTATTTGGATAATGCCCCCGCTGCCGGCGAAATTACGGCGGATTATAAAAACCCCTATGAAGATCTGGCCTATAGTAAAAGCCGGTACGAACGGGCCGTAGTAGCCCTGACTGCCCTGGCAGGACTGTATGAAGAAGATGAAAGAAGACCCTATGCGGACGGGGAATACGAAATATTATACAATAACTATAGGGAAAGTTTTCAACGGATGATATTGTCCATAAAGACCCTTGGGTTGCTGGAAGAATCGATAGCCGAAGAACTGCGGGCAAACAGCGCCTATTATGATAACTATAATCGGTATTTAAGCGAGATGGGTTGTCCCATAAATTATCCATCGAACTA
Organism: Spirochaetaceae bacterium; assembly: GCA_031283755.1. Lineage (GTDB taxonomy): Bacteria > Spirochaetota > Spirochaetia > Treponematales > Breznakiellaceae > JAIRMO01. Next base: position 4,958 of record JAITBE010000195.1, on the reverse strand, counting down.
TCAGCCGCCAGGCGATAAAAGTCTTTGGCAGTTGATGGATGTGCTGCAAATAAAAAACGGTAAACTTACTTTTTCCTATGACAGTTCCTTCCTTATACAAAAGATGACCGGCGGACAGGCAGCGGCGTTAAAAAATTTTTTTACCCCCAGGGAAACCGCGGGCATTGAGGTAAATATGGTTTCCCAATTTGAGGCAGCTTTACGGCAGTTAAGCCAAAACATGATCCGGTACGAAGTAACCACCAATGCGGCTAAATATACCCAATGGGGCTTAGCCCGGGATTACCTCCTGCAGCAATTAATCGGTAATAACCCGGAAATTGAAGCCATGGCGGACTGGTATATTCCGGCCAAGGCGTTGAACGAGGGCGAAAATTTAGGGGAAATGTCCATAAAGTATGCGGGCTTATCCAAGGATGTCCCGGTTTACCCAACCGCCATGATGCACCGGTACAGGATTCTGATGCCGGCCCAGAAAAATGCCTGGGATCTGTTAAGCGATGAAGAAAAGGCGGATCTTGAATTTTATACCATTTTAACCCTGCTCGGCGGCGGCGGTATGGATTCAAAGGGGTTCTCCTATGTATCGGCGCAAGCCGAATATGCCTTTGTAAATAACATGTTAAACCATGAACGGTCCCGGCTTAAGGGCCTGTTGTGGGTTCCGATTGCGCGGCATCTTTACCGGGCGTGCCTTGCGAGGTTGAACGCTACCAGGGATCACCTGCTTCCCACCTATCAGCAGATAATCGACACGGTCGAAAAAGCCCGGACCGGTCTGGAAACAAGCGCCGAATCTTTAAATTCTTCCCTGGAATTATACATCAATTCCTGTAACCGGCTGGCGCAGCTAAACGGTACGGGAACGGGGAACGGAACTATCGGTTGGAACAGTATAGAAAGGGCATTACAAACAGCCGGAGGAATCACCGCCGATGAAATACAAAGGCTTAAAAAATACTGGCAGCAAATGGAAGAAAACTCCGAAGGTACGTATCACGATACCGTTACCGCCCTAAAAGAACTAATCCGGTGGAGCAAAAACCAGAAAGAGAATGATAAAAGAAACTTTGAACAGGCCTGGCTCGAAGATGAGCAGGCCAGGCTGAAAAACGAAGCCGCATACCGTGAGGTTTTTGCCGCCTTTGTTGAAGGAAAGACGGATATTAATACGCTGAATAAAGCCGCCGCGGCCGCATATGGGAATAAAGCGCCGGCGCGAAAAAACCATTTGGAAAACCTGGAACAAACCATTGTGCAGGATCTAAAGGGAGTTACGGAAAACGGCGCCGCGTATAAAATCGAATATATCGGGCTTGCCGATGAATTAACCGAACTGATAAAACGGGCGTATACGGCGCGGTATAACGCTGAACTTACGGCAAGAGAACTGGAATGGGATATGCAGCGTTATGATATTCAGGAGAAATACCGGGCATGGGTGGAAGCGTCCGGTCTTATCCTTGAACGGGGAAGGGCCGATTGGAACGCGGGAATAACGAATATGCAGGCTTCTTATACCAGGTGGACAAAACAATTTAATAAAGAATACAAAGAGATCGACGAAGCCTGGATCGCCGCATATTTGGCCGGACTGGAAGATAAAGCCCGGTGGGTAACCATGGCAACCGAGGCGGCCAACAGCACCGCTGCCGGGGCTCTGTTGGCCATGGTTGGTTCTGAAGCGGAAATGATGAGCCGCAGGATGGACACCCGGGTCCTGTCGGGGATGACCCTGTCCGGCGGCACCGAAGAAGCGGAAAATACCCTGAGGCAATTGCTGCAGGCCGCGGGGATTATGAATATGGAAACGGCCCTTTCCGCGGTAAAGGGCATAACCGGAACCATACCCGGTCAAGTTCGCCGGGGTATGGGCGGGCTTAATATCTGGAATTCCGGGACCATACAAGCCGCGGCGGCGGCGCTGGCAAAGGAGGCCAATGAGGAACTGGCGGCCCGGGAAGCCAAACGGGTGGCCGCGGCGGTTCAGATGGCGGTAAAGGAAGCGCTGGACAGCCTGACAAAAAATGTTGCCCAGGCTAATGAAGACTTTGATGAAACCATGGATGATGTTTTTATAATCGAAGGACAATGGAGAAAAAACGGAAGGTACTACACCAAAGAAGCGGTCGTCCACTCTACACTTTTTGATCCGGTGATAACCGAAAGGGCGACGGTGGAGGGTTACGAATTTTATAAAATGGATCCCATAAAATTGTCCACCGATTTAAGCGAAGGCCGAATAAAAGATTTAGACGCCCTGGCCGTACAGGCATTGATAAATAATATGTATACGGAGGTTCAGGGGATCGCTGAAAAAATATTTGGCGCCGGTGAAGAGAACCCAGGCTTATTTACCCAACATATCGGCGAGGGGCCGGCCGTAAAACCGGATGTCAATGCCGATATGAACATAGATGAACTTTTTTCGGACGGCGGAACCGGGCAGCTGGGGAAATTATTGCGGCTTTATATCTATTGGGCAATAAAAGAAAAAAACGGGATCAACATGATGAATTCCGCCTTATGGGAAAAACCCCTTTGGGATTCCCGGGACAGCTGGTTCCAGGCGCCGAGTATCAGGAGTGTCGTAGATATCGGAAACCAGGTGGTATCCGCCGTGGTCTCCACCGTGGTAGGAGCGGTGGCGGGGGCCTTTACCGGCGGGGCCGGGTTTGCGTTAGGGGTAGCCCTTAATACCGCTATGAATTTATCCGATGACTTGTTTTTTGGCGTTATGGACGCATCGGGAGGATTTAAAAACTGGGATGAGGTAGGAGTTGAGTTTGGGAAAAAGGCGGCCATAACCGGGGCAGGCTCCCTCATAGGCGGCGTGTTTAACGGCGCCGGCGCCGCGGCCGGCGCTTCTTCAAGTTTTCTACAAAACGGCATCTCCGGTATGATAACGCAGAACCTTACGGGGCTTTCCAAGGTGATAACCCAGACGGCGTTAACCGGGCTCCAATCCATAACCACCGGAACCGTAACCAGCGCCTTAGGGGCCGTCACCTACAATTCTCAAGACGGTTTTGGATTCTCCCGGGATATATTTACCGGCAGCATAAAAGGCGCCTCCATAGGGGCTTTAAGCGGTATGACCGGCAGTTTTACCACCGGGATGATGAACTGGGGCCTGGACGGTTTTTACGGCCAGCTCCATACCGACGGGGCAAAACTTTCTTCCCTTGCGGGAGGGCTTGCCGGCCAGGGGGTAAACTACGCTTTTACCGGGGACTATGCTTTAAACCTATTTAACATGGAACTGCTGACCGCCGGAAGGGCAAATTCCGGCCTGCTGGAACTGCACCTGGGCCGTGACGGGGCTGCCATGGGCTTTGGAACCGGCGGCGTGGATGTGAGCGCGGGAACCCTGACCAGTTCCCTCCGGGGGCTTGAGGCATGGAAGGTAAACGCCGAAATTCTGACCGCCAGCGAAGAAAGCGCCCGGCAATACGCGAGCCAGCTGAGGACCCTATATTCGGGGGATGCCGTTACCAGGGCCGAATTCGAGGCGGCTCTGGCGGGGAGGACCCGGTATGTGGAAAACAGATATTCCGAAGGAACCGAAAGTCTGTATGATGAATATACCGGGATAAAAACCGTTTTACTGGGGCAAGACGCTTTGGAGGAGGGCAGCAGATTCGGCTTAAATGTCGTTTTCAGCCACGAGGCGTATCGAAACGGCAGGAATGACGACGTTTACGGACAAATTATCGAACGGAATAACGCGGTTGCGGGACACATCGCCGCCGCCATGGGGCTTATGGAGACCTATGGAACGGACAGCGTAGGCGCCGCTTTGCAGGGGGAAGCCTTCTGGTACAATTATGCCCTCAATCAGGGGGAATATGCCATAATCGAAACCGCCCTGGACGCCTATGATTCAGGCCGGGATTTTTGGCAGCTCACCGGCACCGGCGGCTTAAAATACGACGGCAGCGGGTATTTGCGGGACGTGGACGGGTTGTATATAAATTACGACGGAACCAAAACCGCGGAGCCGGTAAAAGAGGGACCGGGAAAAACCGTCGGCGCTTCGGGAATTGAGACCGGATTGCTGCGTATTTTGAACCTGGAGCCCACCAAAGAGAATATTACCGCGGTTCAAAATATGATGCTGAAGGCCGGGTTGGAACATACCGTGGATCCCGCGGATCCGGAAAACCGGGACCTATGGATGTGGAAAGGGACAACGGCGCTGGCGATAAACAACAACAAAATAACGATTGAAAATGACCTTTTAAGTAAATTCGGCATGGCCTACCTTGATAAGTCCGGGGTCTACGCTGTCTTGGTCGAGCGGGCCCTCCGCACAAAGGAAATCGCCCGGCAGGAGTCTGAACGGGATAGTGTACAGCCCAGGATGGTGGATGAGGAGCTTCAAACCTACTGTAATGTGGTTTTTATTGAGACCCTCAAGGCGGTTTCAAACGATAATTCCCTGATCAAGGAGATCAACAAGGCGGGGATAGCCAATGAAATCGGCCTCTATTTACAACAGGAGTATATGCAGCTTGATTCCGGCCTGACCGCCCAGATCCTCGCCAATATAGGTATGATCGTACCGATTTCGTATATTAATCCCGGCTACGATGCCCGCCGCAATAATAATAACAACTATCACGGTCATATCGGGACTGTGGTGGCGAATTACGGTACCTATATTCCCGCGCTGGGCCCCCGGATTTCCCAAGGCGGAGCTAAAAACGGCGAATATTGGACCCGCGATCCCGATACCTTCGGCCGCGTGATAAATAATACTTCTTTTTATAGGGTAAAAAAAAGTATGGCAAAAACGAAAAAATACTAAAGGGGTATTGAAAAATGACAAAATTTTAATTAATGTCTAAATAGTTCTTGAAATGCCTTTTGGTTAATGATATGATGAGTACTCAGGAGGAATACATGGGTTTGAATTTGGTAGTCCTGGTCAAACAAGTGCCGGACACCCAGAATAT
>JAITBE010000189.1 GCA_031283755.1 Spirochaetaceae bacterium | reverse complement strand
TGGAAGCCCTTTATGAAAAAACAAAGGCCGAAATAGGCGAGGAAGATGCCAACATCATCGATGTCCAGCGCATGATCCTGGAGGATGGGGATTTTTTTGAAGCGGTAGAGGACCTCATAAAGAACGAATCCTGCAGGGCGGCCCATGCCGTTGCCAGGGCGGGGAAGCAGTTCGCCGATTTCTTTGCTGGCCTTGAGGATCCCTACATGAAGGCCCGGTCGGCGGATATGGCCGACGTGTCCCGCCGTATCGTGGGACTTCTGCTGGGCAGGCGGGAGTCCTTCGTACTCCACGAACCCTCGGTGGTGGTGGCGGAGGACCTTTCCCCCAGTGAGACCCTCCAGCTTGACAAGGCGCTGATCCGGGCCTTTGTCACCCGGCGGGGGTCCACCAATTCTCATACTGCCATCCTGGCCAGAACATACAAGATCCCCTCCCTGGTGCAGGCGGAGATTCCTTTTGACGACGACATGAACGGTAAAACCATGGCCGTAGACGGCCACGAAGGGGTCGTCTATCTGGAACCCGACGAAGAAACCCATCGGCGCCTTGAAACCCGGCGGCGCCGGGATGAGGAGGAACGCCGGGAACTGGAAGGGATGCGGGGACTCCCAACCGTCACTAGGGGCGGACGGACGGTGGAACTTTTCGCGAATATCGGCGGCGTGGAGGACATGGAGGCAGCCCTAAAGGAAGACGCCGAGGGCATCGGCCTTTTCCGCAGCGAATTTCTCTACCTGGGCCGGGAGGGTCCTCCCGGCGAGGAAGAACAGTTCAACGCCTACCGCAGGGTGGCGGAAGGGATGGCCGGAAAAAAGGTGGTGATCCGTACCATGGATATAGGCGCCGACAAGCAGGCTGCCTGGCTGGGCCTTGAAAAGGAGGAGAACCCCGCCCTGGGTTACCGGGCCATACGGATCTGCTTTGACCGGCCGGACCTGTTCAGGGCCCAGCTCAGGGCCATTTACCGCGCTTCTTCTTACGGAAAGATTGCCGTCATGTTTCCCATGATAACTTCGGTATGGGAACTTCAGCACTGCAGGAAGGCCGCCGAAGAAGTCCGGCGGGAACTTTCGGACGAGGGTATAAAGACCGGTGATGTGGAACTGGGGATCATGATCGAAACCCCGGCGGCGGCCCTTTGCGCCGCCGAGCTTGCCAGGGAGGCGGATTTTTTCAGTGTCGGTACCAACGATCTTACCCAGTACACCCTGGCCATAGACCGGCAGAATGAAAAACTGGGCCGCTTCATGGATACCCGCCACCCCGCCCTTTTGCGCCTCCTCAGGATGACCGTGGAGGCCGCCCACGCCCGGGGCATCTGGGCGGGGATATGCGGGGAATTGGCCGCCGATCCGGAGATGACCGAAACATTGATTGAAATGGGCTACGATGAACTGTCCGTCTCACCGGCATTCATCCTTGGGACAAGGAAAAGAATCCGGAAAATGAATATCAGGGCATAGGAGAAAATATGCAGGAAATCAAATATGTACTTAAAGACAAGCTGGGGATCCACGGCCGTCCAGCGGCCCAGCTCGTGAAGCGGGCCGCCAAATTCAAATGCGATGTGCAGATTGGATCTTCCGTGAAGATGGTCAACGCCAAACGGATCATCGGCGTCATGGCCCTGACCCTGAAACAGGGGGAAGAATGTACCATGACCTTTAACGGGGAAGACGAGGAAGAAGCCGCGGCCGCCTGTAAAGCCTTTCTTGAAGAAAATCTATGACCGGACTTGTTCGACAACCCGGCTGCCTGCCGCGGACCAAGGGCTGTTTCAAGCCGGGTAATTTCTCGCCAGTGAACATGAGCCCGCCGAACCTCCGGTGTCTTCACTGGTTGCTGCTGTTTGTCCGCCGCCATGGGTAAGATAATCGTTGAAGTGTGCTGCGGCACCGCGGCGGAGGCGTACCACGCCAGGAACGCCGGGGCGGATCGGGTAGAACTCAACTCGGCCCTCTCCCTGGGGGGCATAAGCCCCAGTATCGGCGCGGTGAGGCTGGTGAAAAAGGCAGGGATCCGCAGCATGGTGATGATCCGGCCCCGGAGTGGAGACTTCTGCTACAGCCAAGCCGAATTCGAGACTATGAAAGCCGACGCCATAGCCCTGCGGGAAGAGGGGGTGGAAGGGGCGGTTTTCGGCATTCTCAATCCCAACCGTACCGTGGACAGGAAACGCTGCCGGGAACTCATGGAAATCCTCGGCGGCATGGAGACGGTATTTCACAAGGCCTTTGACGAAACAGCGGACTGGCAGGGCACCCTGGATACCCTCGTCGATCTCGGCGTCACCCGTATCCTCACCGGAGGACTGCAAGCCCGGGCCGACGACGGTGTTCCCATCATACGGGAGATGATAGCCAAAGCGGCGGGACGCATCGAGATACTCTGCGGCGGCGGGATACGGAAGGATAATGTACGGCGGATCATCGAAGCGACCGGATGCGGTCAGGTACATTTCTCCATGCGGAAGACCGAAGACCGCTTCTTTACCGGAACGGAGCTGCGGGACCTGATCGGCTGCGCCAGGGACGCCGGCCCGGATTAACCTGCCCGCCGTTTCTTTTCATCCGGTGCCGTCTGCCAAGATCGATTCGATGGCCTTCGCCACCCCATCATCGTCGCAGGAAGCGGTCACCACCGCGGCGGCCTGCCTCATGACATCCACGCCGTTTCCCATGGCCACCCCGTAGCCGACCGATTTGATCATCTCCATGTCGTTGTAGTTGTCGCCGATGGCCATGATCTGCCCCATGTCGACGTTGATTTTTTTGGCTACGAACCGCAGCGCATCCGCCTTGCTGGTGCCACGGGGCATCAGTTCCAGGTTGTCGATATCCGAGGAGGTAATGTCCGCCCCCGCGATACCCGAAAATTGTTCGTAGGCTATCATCCGTTCCATGGGATTGGCAAAGATGATCGTCATCTTGTTGAACGCCTGCCGTCCCTCCCGTACCCAGGCAACGAGGTCCGCCAGGGCGGGGTTCCAAACCCTCCGATGCTGCCGGATCATCTCCAGGGATTCCTCTTCGTGCCAGCCCTGACCCTTTTCATCCAGGGCGCCCTCCACGCCGTTGGTACCGAAACAAAAGGCATTGAGACACCGGCTGAGGGCCAGTATGGCAAGGGCGGTTTCAGCGTCAAAGGTACGGGCATAGAGGATGCCGCGTTCCGGCATACCATAGACTGAGGCGCCGTTATCGGTGATGACAAAGGAAATACCCGGCGTCTCCAGAAGCCCCGGCGGTATATTGTAGATCTGCCGCCCTGTGCAGGGAACAATGTACTTTCCCGCCTTTATGGCGGCACGAACCGCCCTAAGGGTCCTCTCACTGAACTGCTTGCTGCTGTTCAGGGCGGTGCCGTCAAGGTCAAAGGCGATGAGCCGTATATCCCAGGGCTTCATACTCCGGCCGCTTTCACGCCGAAATACTTTTCCGCCAGGCGGATATTATAATCATCGGTATCGTCGGTGTTGGAACTGCGGAACAGGGGGGGGTCTATGCCCCGCTGTACCAACTTTTCCACGATCCGCGCCGTCAGGGCCTGAGCCAGGGCAATACCCACCGCGTCGCTGGTGGAACCGGTGGGGGTATCGCAGCCCTTCACATAAAAGGAGGCGTCTCCGTATTCCCCCTGGTTGTCCAGTACCACATCGGCCAGTTCAAAAAGCCGTTTCCCCGACGAATGGCGGGACTTGACCCTGCCTGAATGTTTCAGTGAGGTAAGCACAATTATCCTGGCGCCCCGCTCCCTGGCGCCTATGGCCATCTCCACGGGCACACTGTTCCGCCCCGAGTTGGAAATGATCATGATCGTGTCCCCCTTCCCCACCTGGTAGAGTTCCAGCAGCGCCAAGGCGTAGCCTTCGAGCCGTTCCAGCAAGGTACTCTTGTTGAACATCTCGTGGAGCATCAACTCCGGCGGCAGAATGGCCTTCACAAAGGCAAGGCCGCCGGCGCGGGTGTACAGCTCTTCCGCTATCAAATGGGAATGGCCGCTGCCGAAGGCAAAAAAATTTTTATTACTGATAAAACTTTCCACCACCAAATCCGCCGCCCGGCTGATGTTTTTATCCTGGGTTTCCGAAGCAGCCTTCAAAAATTTGAGAAGATATTCAAGATAGTCATTCATGCCCTAATGATAAAGCAAAGACCACAATAGTTCAATATAATGTTCCCCTTCGCCGGGGGCAAAGGGACTGGAAAGGGCCTCATAATCCAGCGCCTCGTAAGCCGCTGTATCCGCCATATACCCCGCCAGGGCATTTACATAGCCGAAGATCTCCGCCGGAAGCCGTGCCCCGCCTGCCGGGACACGGGACTTCAGTTTCAGGGCCAACACCGAAAAAAGTTCCAAGGGCACACAAAGTATTTTTTTTCTATTAATGGAAAAAACACCGGTACGAAGATCAATATCCCCGGCCTGCCGCCCGTCCGCCGCCCTCGCCTTCGTCAGGTTGATAAAGGCCGCTTCCACAAAGGATTCGGCATGGCGGATCTCCCCGGCGCCGGCGCCGGAGGCCTTTACCGCGTCCAGCCTCTGCCGCGCGGCGGCCAGCTTTACCTCCGCTGCGGCAGCCTCATCAACGGCGGCTTCTTTTAAACAAAAGTCGTGGTACGCCAGTTCCACCCGATCGAGGGGCTCCGCCGCGCCGGCCGCCGCGGTCAGTTCCATGATCCGGCCGGCGGCGAGGGCGCCCAGGCGGTCACATTCGGCAAAGCTGCTTTCCCGGCGGGTAAAACGGGTGCTCACATCCCCGGCGGAACCGTTGACAAAGATCACCATGTCATAGACACCGTGGAGCCGGGAGGCAACGCTGCCGGGAAAATCAGCGCTTATGAGGAGATTTTCACCGTTCAGTACCGTCGGATGACAGCTCAGGTTGTAAAGGAGAATTTTTTTTCCATCGGCTCTGAAAAATTCGGCCATGAAAAGATCCCGGTCATGGGGAAGCTCCGGAGAATGACGGTTTGTCCCCAGCCCTTCGATCGATCCTTTGACGAAGCGGATTTTCGTCTCCGCCATATCCGCCATGGCTTCCTTTACCGCCGCGGCACAGCGTTCCGCCAGCATGGCAAGAAGGGCCTCATCGGTTTCACCAAACATGATCCGCAGTTCCCTCTTTATCCCCGCGGCGGTATCGAAGATGCCGCCGAAGGAAGAGTGGGTATGAATGGCGGTAATAAGAAGCCGATCCCTTTCGACGCCCAGGGGAGCAAGAGCCCGGAGGATACGGTCCATGGAAAGTTCGTCTACATTGAGGAGGTCCAGGGACAGCATAACCACCGGGCCGGGAAAAACCAGAGTCCTGACGTAAACCTCGTCATGAACCCCCATAGCGGGACGGGACTTGTAATACCCCGCCAACACACAGGCCCTGCCGGGGGTAATGGAAACCTGGGCAAACCCCGTCTTCATCGGTACGCCGGGCTTATTACACAACAGGCGTCAAGGCCCGTCGGCGGGAAAACGGATCCCCGCGTCCAGCCGGGCCCGGTCAATAAGCCGGACCGACTGAAGGCCCGCCTCCAGAAGCGCGTCGCAGCGGCTCCGGTCGCCGGAAGCGAAGGCTTCCTCGAAATCAAGGAGTTCGTAGTAAAGGGCATTGGGGTTCTCCTGCAAATTGAAAGATTCCTCCGAACCCCCGATGCGCAGGGTAAAGCCGTCCCGCAGATTGCTGCTGGTAGAGGAAGAATGGATGTACCCCTTTTCCCCCTGGATCTGCAGAAAATTAGGGCTGACGCTGTCCTTGCAGGCCGCGGCGGTACAGACGAAACCCCCGTACTCCATGACAAGGACCCCCGACGTGTCTATGCCGTTCTTCCCCCGGTTGGGGAAATACCGAATCGATCCGGGGGGACCGAAAAGGCCGGTAATAAAATTAAAGTTGTAATAATTCAGGTCCATCAGGGCTCCCCCGGAAAAGGCGGGACTGAACACGTTGGGCTCCTCTCCCCGGAGATATGCGTCGTACCGGCTTGAATACTGGGAAAAATTAAGCTGCACCAGCCGTAGGGGCCCCAGGAGGGGAAGCTTCTCCCTGATGAGGCGGTAGTTGGGCAGATGGGGCACCGTGAGGGCCTCAAAGAGAAAAAGCCCTCGTTCCCTGGCAAGATCTACAACCTCCCGGAACTCCGCCTCGCCGGACATGAAGGGTTTCTCACAGATCACATTTCGTCCCACCCTGAGGGCATCCCTGGTCCATTGAAAATGAAGGGAATTGGGGGCCGCCACATAGACAAAATCCAGCGATTCATCGCCAAGAAAGGCATCCCTATCGGAAAAGGCCCTGGGTATCCCCTGGGCCGCGGCGAAGGCATCGGCGCTTTCCTGATGCCGGGAATAACAGGAAAGGATCTCCGCCTTTCCTGTCTGCCGGACCGCCTCGATAAAGCGGAGGACGATAAAATTAGTGCCTACCGTTCCTATCTTCACGCCCGTTCCCCGGTCCGCTTTTGGGGCTGTCCTCCGGCCTGGCCCTTGAGCTTATACTCTGTCATGGCTTCCCGAATCGTCCGCAGCACCATGCCCTGCCGGTAAAAAACATCCAGATATTTAACGGCGATCTTTTTGTCCTTCTCGTAGGAGGCAACGATGGGAATGAGGTTGGGCAGGTTTCCGATGACCGCATTGGGGATGATAAAGATCTGGGAAGGTTTGATTTCATCGTAGGTAACATAAACCGACCCTTGAGGAATTTCCCCCGTATCCCGGTTCATTTTTTCGTGGAAAACCTTTTCCAGTTTTTCGTGTTCCCCGTTGTAGAGATCCCCTTCGATTTCATAGATCCAGTAATTAACAAGCCCCGTGTCCCGCAGGGGAAAGAGGCGTTTACCGCCCCGGATGTTCATCAGGGCGATCTTCCCCTCCCGAGCCATCTTCAGGATCACCGCCTTGTCCCAGCGGTTCTCAAGCCATTTGAACACCACGGTCAGGGTTATGGTGATAATAACGAAGGCGGCGATATAGTAAAACCGGTAATCAGGATACCGGTTTGTCACGAAGAATATACCGGCAAAGAGGATAAGCGCCAGCCCCGCGAAAATGACAAGAAGTTTGTTAAGTATTCGGGCTATCCGGATTTGCATCTGGTAAGTCTACAGCCCCGCCTTCCTCAAGGCCGAAAGGAAGTCAATGGTCTCCATGGAGGTCATGATCTGAGAAGTCAGTTTTCCCTTGTTCAGTTCGGCAAGCTGCCGGTAGATGACGGCGTCTTCCTTGGTGGCGGCGATGGATTTGGTCACCATGACATATTTGGTCCCCGCAATCGGCGCCGCGTTACCCACGTTGAGGGTTTCCACTTTCACTCCCGACTTGAGAATGTCCAGCGCGTCCTGGGGAAATTTAGCGATGACAAAAATAGATTCATCGGGATTTTCCTTTTCGTACTTCAACGTCTCGGCCAGAGTAAACACCAGCACCTTGGAACCCCTGGCGGCCAAGGGAAGGGCCATCTTTTGGATGGGATCCGCCGCCACCTTGTCATTACAGATAATGATAGCCTTGGCATTGATGTACTTCTGCCAGCCCACCGCGACCTGGCCGTGAATCAGCCGGTTATCGATCCTCAAGTGTTTTATCATTGATTAATCCTTCTCTGTTAATTCATTGACATCAACCATGCCTTCCTTCGCCTCCGCCATTACCTCTTTGGCAATGGACAGGATGTCCGCCCCCTCCTCCCTGATGGCGAGGAGGGAACAGAGCATGGGCAGGGACAAGCCGGTAAGCATCCTTGTTTTTTCACCCAGTGAATACATGGCCCTGTTGCAGGGGGTACCGCCCAGCATATCCGCAAGGATAAACACACCGTCCCCGGAATCTACCTCCCTGATTTTTTCTTCCAGCTTTTTCTGGTACTCGTCCGGATTATCCTCCGGATAGAGGGAGAGGGAAACAAGCTGTTCCGAACCGGGGGACAGCATGGACGCGGCGGATAACACCCCTTTGGCCATATCACCATGGCTTATAACAACAATGCCTACCATAATGTTTACAGTATCCCCAACGCGCCAAGCACAAAGGTAATGACCGCCAGAATAGCAATTACCTTGACCGGAGTGATCTTCCTGCTCTTGAGGAGCCAGTAACAAAAGGCCACCGTGATTATAGGCAGCAGGTAGGGCAGAATCCCGTTCAACGTATCCTGCAGGGCCACGGATTGGGACACCCCCCCTATTTCTTGCGTATACGCATACTTTAAGGATATGCCGACCATCCCCGGCACGAATCCTCCCACCACCGTAAGCCCCAGAATCTGGGCCGCCTCCCGCAGCAGGTTAAAGTCGGTTTGACCGCTCACATCTCCAATGATCTTCACCGAACGCTTGTAGCCCCACCAGAAGATCGGCCACCGGGCCCAGAAAATGAACAGACCGGGGATAAGCAGTACCGGAATGGAAAGGAGACTCCCCTCTGCCGCCAGGGCGGCGGACAGGATGAAGGCAAAGGGCTGTACCAGCACCGCCTGGATCGTGTCCCCGATACTGGCCATGGGACCCATAAGGGCGATCTTGATGCTGTCGGACATTTCGGTCTGATAGTCTTCCTCCAGGGCAACCGAGGCGCCGAAGATGATCGCCGATGCCCCGGGATGGCTGTTGTAGAACTGCATATGCCGTTCAAGATTTTCGCATACCTCATCTTCGGTGCTGTACAGTTCCTTCATGACGGGTACCAGGGCATAAGCGAATCCGGAAGCCTGCATCCGTTCATAGTTCCAGCAGAACTGAAGGAACCAATTGTGCCGGGTAACCGCCTTCTTGAGAGCTTTTTGGGAAAGTTTCTGATTAGTCCTGGCCATGTTATTTTCCTCCTCTACCCGCCGGAGCGGCACCTGAATTCGCGGCAGCCTCTTCGGCCCGGATCAGTTTATCCTGTTTATCCTTCATGTAAAGTCCCGCCGCGGCAACACCGATGATGGCGAGACCCACCGTGGGCACCCCCATATAGGCAAAAAGTACATATCCCACCAGCATATAGGGCCAGTAGTTCTTGAGATCCATATAGGAAAGAAGCAGGGCAAACCCAACCGCAGGCAGAGCGGAACCGACCACCCCAAGGCCGTTCTTGAGCCAGACAAAGCGTTCCACCGCGTCGGCCACCACCTGATACCGGTCGATGAAGATCATCCCGATAAACACGGGGACAAAACGGCCCAGGAACCAGGGAATGGTCCCCGCCATGTGCCAACGTTCAAAGGAACTGAGGCTTTTCCTGGCAAGGGCCCGGTCACCGCCGTGCTGGAATACGGTGGTGGCGCCCCGGCCGAGGATGTCAAAGAGGGCCATGAGGAGGGCAAGGGCCGCGGCGACTACCAGCCCCTGGCTGATGTCCCCTGACTGTTTTGCCACAAAGACCCCGAAAATCGCCCCGATATTATAATCAGGCATGGTGGCGCCGCCGTAAGTGTAGAATCCAAGGGCCATGAGGGCGCAGGTGGCGCCGACCTGCAGGCCGATATTGATATCACCCACGATAATACCGGCGAGAAAGCCCAGCATCAGGGGCGCCCAGTAATTGACGCCCAGCGCCACGAAGACAAAGATAATCCCCGTCACCGCGGCCAGCAGAAACGCAAACAGCACTGTGCTCATTCTTTTCTCCTTTTCACATAATTTATCAGGCGGAAACTCCGCAAAAAACCCTTTACTACCGACGGCCAGCCAAGATGACCTATCGTAGCCTTAGTATATACCATAAATTGTCATATGTCTAATAAATTCTTTCGCGTTTTGCCCCGACAAACACTTCTTTCACGTTAACGTCCTTGTCAAACAGGACAATATCCGCATCCTTCCCCACCGCAATGCTGCCCCTGACATCATCCAGCCCCAGGACCCTGGCTGGTACCAGGGAGGCCATCCGTACCGCCTGGGGAAGGGAAGCTCCCGCCAAGGCCATCATGTTTCGTACCGCGCCGTCGAGACTCAGGCAGGAGCCGGCCAGCCTGCCGTTCTCCAGCCGTATGGCGCCGGCGCTGACGGTAATAGTATGGCCCTCAAACTGGTACTGCCCCTGGGGAAGACCGTTCAGTTCCACCGAATCGCTGATCAGCGCGATACGGTCCGGCCCCTTGAGGCGCAGCATCATATCGAGTATTACCGGAGCCAGATGGATCCCGTCGGCAATGGCCTCGCAGATCACCCGGTCGTCGGTGAGGACCGCTCCGAGGATCCCCGGCTCGTGCTGGTCAAGGCCCCGCATGCCGTTAAAGGTATGGGTGGACTGGGTGATCCCCGCGTTGATCCCCGCCAGCGCCTCCCCGTAGGCCGCGTTGGAATGGGCGGCGGACACTACCACTCCCCGCTCCCTAAGGAAACGGATCACGGCGGGGGCGCCGGGCAGTTCCGGTGAAAGACAGACCACCTTTACGGCCCCTCCTCCCGCATCCAGGAGTTCTTCCATCTCCTCCATCGACAGGGGCCGCAGATAATCGGGATTATGGGCCCCCCGTTTTTCCATGGAAAAATAATTGCCCTCCAGGTAGATCCCCAGGCACCGGGCCATCCCCTCCCGCTCCCCGGCGCGCCAGCGGGCAACGGTACGGACAGCGGCAAGATTCTGTTCCCAGGGCATCGATGAGGTACCGGCCAGAAAGCCCGTTACCCCGTGGCCCAACTGCCCCCTGGCAATGGTTTCCAGGGAGGACTCCTTGTTATCCATCACATTGGCCCCCAGCCGGCCGTGGTTGTGAAGGTCGATGAAACCGGGGGCGAGAAAGAGGCCCCCGGCGTCCAGCTCTTCGGCCCCCGCCGCCCCGTCGACGGCAGCGCCGAAAGCGGCGATACGTCCCCCTTCCATTAGGAGGTCTCCCTCCACAATGGAATTTTCCGTAACTATCCGGGCATTTCTGATTACAAGACGATTTGTCACGCGATCCACGACTCCCCCCTTACCGTATTGTATCCCGGCTTGTGAGAATTTGACAA
>JAITBE010000153.1 GCA_031283755.1 Spirochaetaceae bacterium | reverse complement strand
GCGGCCAGGCGGAGGGCGATATTGTCCTGGAGGTTCACGATCCGGGAGAGCTTGACCCCCGGGGCGGGGAGGATCTCGAACATGGTGATCACCGGCCCCTTGCGGATCCCCGTTACCTCCGCCTGGATCTTGAATTCCTCCAGGGTTTCCTTGAGGGTTATCGCGGCGTCCCGGGTTCCCTGATCGATGATCCAGTACTGGCCGTCGGGGTATTGGTTGAGGATCCCCTCTACCGGAATCTGGTAAGGCAGATGTTTTTTTAGTTTCCCTATTTTTGATTCCCGCTTCCAAGTGAGAGTTTCGTCCTGATCGATCTCTTCTGCCCAGGCCCCTTTGCCGTGGGGGCTTATCTCCTCCGGGGCCTCATCCCCCTCATATTCCGGTTCGTCCGCATATTCCGGTTCATCGGAAAAAACTTCCTCCACGGGTTCCAAAAACCGGATGTCCTCAAGAAAATCAGGCTCCTCAATATAAGCGTCGAATTTTTGTACCTCTTCCCGGACAACATGCCGGCCTTCCATACCGGACAGGGCCCCCCCGGAAAATTCCAGGGCTTTGGCATCCGCCGCCGGAGGGGAGCTTTGGATTTTGCCGCCTCCATCCTTAAGGAATGCGGCTTCGATATATATATCGTTGATCGTCGCTTTAGGGGGGGGAAGCAAAGTCCGGGGCCCGGCCCGGCCCGCTCCGGCCTTGGGGGTCTGTTTCGGCGCCGGGGAGGGGAACAAAAAGGAAACCAAGGCCATAATAACCAAACCTTCAATAAAGGTTAAGGTAATGACCAGAAAACAAAAACCGGTTTTGCCCAGGGACGCAAGGAAGGGGATCCGGTCCGAATAGTCCATAAAATCCCGGATAAAGGCGAAACCAACGGCCAGGGTAAAAAAGGGAAAAATTCCGGCATTAAGGATAAAGATCCGGTTGGGACGGTATTGGGGATCTGCCAGAAGAGCAGCCGCCCCAAAAAGGTACAGGGGGATGCCGAATGACAAGAATCCATAGGCGTCGGTTAAAAAATCCACCGGCAAAGCGGGGATCCCCGGTAAGTTAAAAAAAGAAACGGCAATGGAAAAACCCAGGAACAAGGAGAAGCCGCCTAAACCCAGGGCGCCCGCCATCGCGGCAAGGCGGAATTTATAATCGGGGCGGGAAAAAAATGTTTTCAAAGTCACGGAACCGGAGCCTCCTTTATAAATATATCGGCAATTACCGCCTCCATCGTCAGATCATAATACAGATATCCGTATACCGCCGCCGAGGACAGGACCTTTCTGCCGTAATCCCGGGTCTCGCTTAGTTCGATGGTTTCAGGGAAGAGGTCCTCCGGCAGATCCGCCTGGGCGGTCCGCCAGCGGGGGACCCGGCCCATACCCCCGTTATAGGCCAAAAGGGCCAGCATGGGGCTTTCCATGCGGTCTATCAGGTACCGTAGATACCGGGCCCCCAGGGGAACGTTGATATCCGGGTTTCGGAGGTCGATTTCCCCCTGGTCCACATAATCGGGACCTCCTGCCCGGCGGATCCGGCCGGCCATCTCCAGGGCGGTGGCGGCCATCAGCTGGGTCAGCCCGATGGCCCCGGCCCGGGAGCCGATGCCGGGAATAAAGGCGCTTTCCGTCCGGATAAGACCGTATAGAATTTCCGGGGCCAGCCGCTCCTTCCGGGCGCTCCCCTCGATCAGGCCGGTAAAGGGCCGGGGATAGGCAAGTTCCATGTCCCGGCGGTTTAATTCATAATCTTCCCGGGCCATATAGTGGGCGGTTATCCAGATGGACTCCCCCCAACGCCCGGCGCCGGCAAAGGTTTCAGCCAAAAACCGCAATTCCTCTATGGTTAGCCCTCCCATCTCAGGCTCAAGATAAGAATAAGCAAAGGACCCGGCGCCATAGGTAAAAAAGTCCAGGAAGAAATCCACCCCTTTGCCGGAAGGGCGAAAGGGAGTCCGGGTATCGGGAATTTTCTCCGGTATGGGGGGGAGCTTCTCCTTCAAATAAACCGCGGAAAGGGCCCGGTAATAAAAGGGCGCCTTTTTTTCTTCCAGGGCTATCTTGAAATAAGGCTGGGCCGCCGCGGTTTTATGATCCGATCCCAGGGGATCGCCGGAAGGGTCCGGCAAATTCCCGGTTTTTGCGGCCGGTATATAGCCTTCCAGGATAGCCCGGCCGATAATATAGGCGTATTTAGCCCGGCTTGTCTCATCGGTCCCCTGGCGGATCAGGGGGAAAACCTCTAAAAATAAATCCCATTGCCCCGCTAGTATCAGTTCCCGGGCAAGCCGGTCCAATATATCGGTAAAATAGTCATCCGAATACCACAGGGGGGCGTAGGTCTTGAGGAGGGGTATCACGGCGCCGGGATTATCCTCCATGGTTACCTGAAGGATATACCAGATACAGGCGTCCCGCTGAAGGGGGGCCGGGGTAAAAGAGAGGGCCCGGGTAAAAAATCGCGCCGCTTCCTCGTATTGTTCCCGCTGCCGCAGGATCCTCCCCCCGTAATACCACAGTCTGAACCGGATCGCCCCGGCTTCCACCCCAACAAACCCTCCCTTGCCGGAACTCACCAAATCGTCCCATTCCGAAAAGAGTTTTATCCCCTCTTCTCCGGCGGAAGTATATTGAAAGGCCTTACCCAAATCAGAGAGAAGTTCGGGGTATTCAAAAAAAAGGCTCTGCCCCTCCAGGGGAACTCTGAAATGTTTAAGCCCTTCGTCGTAGGCAAAACGGGATATGGAAAACCGGCCGGAAACGGCGGCGGCTTCGGAACTTGAAAAAGGGGAGGGGAGTTTCTGTATTTCCCGAAAGGCCCATTGGTGGGGGCTTTCCAAGGGGCCGGAAAGGAAAAAATCCAGGAACTGCCGGGAGGTATCTTCTCCCCGCCGGAAAGACCCCAGGAGAAAAAGGGCCCTGCCCCAGGGGGAAAGCTCCTTCCGCCCCCGGTACAGCGCGGTAAGCTCGTCAAACCGGCCCAGGGTATAGAGGACCCCGCCGTAGAGTTCCTCCAAAAAGGGGGCCCCGGCAAAGGAAGCCTGTTTTTTTCGCAGCCCCGGCAGGAGCCGTTCCGCCAAAACCGTATCTTTCCCTTCCAGCGCCAGGGTGAAAAGTTTAATTGCCGCCTCCGCCTGTACTTTTGGGGAAGGACTTTCCAGGGCGTACTCAAAGAGGAGCGCCGAAGGACAGGGGATGCCGGGTTTATCCGCTATGACGCCTTCGGTTTCCTGGGATTGTACCAAAAGCCCCGCGTAAAACAAGGCCGAGGGGTGGATCCGCCGTAATTCTTCTATCCGCTGGGGATCGGCGTTAAGGATAAAATCAACGTCCCCCCGTTTGAGCCGTTTGGCGGCCTCCTCCAGGGGCAGATCCAATACCGAAACCGCCCTGCAGGAGCCAAGGCTGACGACGAAAACAAAAAAGGAAATCAGAACCGGGAACCGGTTCCTAATTCCTGGGCGGAATACGGATCGTGGTTCCCGATATAATACGGTTTGGATTACGGATATTATTAAACCGGGCAATATGAGAATAAAGCCAAGGATTACGATAAAAAGCCTCCGAAATTTCCCACAGGGTGTCTCCCCACTGTATTTTGTACGGAACCCCTCCCCGGGGAATGGTAGTTGGAACCTTGTACTTGGTAACCGGCGCCAGGGGCCGCTCCCGGGAACGGGCCGGCGCCGCAGGCTTCGGCGCGGCGGGAGCCTCAATGACCGGCGGTTCCTCCTTGGCAACCGGGGGCGGAGCCGCCGGAACCTCTGGAGGCGGAGCCGCCGTAACCGCCGCCGGAGGGACCTCTACCGGAGGCGCCGGCGGCGGTTCCACCGGAGGGGCCTCTACCGGGGATGCCGGCGGGGGTTCCACCGGAGCCGCTGGAACCTCTGGAGGCGGGGCTTCCGTAACGGTTTTCCCAAAACCGGGGATCAGCCTGTTCAAAAAGGTTCCGCCGGTAAGGAAAAACCATATACCCAGCCAGAGGACAATAACCACCACCCCGCCCGCTATCAATATGAGGGGCAAGCGGCGGTTAAGGTCTTTATCGGGGCTGGTCGAAGTATGCCCATATAACTCACGGGGGGGAGATTCATAGGATTCCAGCTCAAAATCGGGAACCAGGATATCCTTGCCGTCTTCGTTAAAGGAAGCAAAGGAAGCAAGGGAAATATTCAAGTGGTAATGGTCGCCTTGGCCCTTCCTGTGGGCATCCAGATCTACCGCATCCGCGATAATTTCCCCTGTGGAATTGGAAGTAATTATCAACTCCACCGAAGGGGCCCCCTTGGGTTTGGGACTGATTTTCTCAATTACCAAACTCCCTACATACCAAGCATCGGCCATGGTTTTCGCGGCACTCTTATACAGATCTATCTGAATGCTTTTTTGTCCATCATGAACCGTGGTTAGGATAAGTCTTTTTTTTATAGAAGAATTTTCTTCCAGAATAGGATAAAATTCTCCGTTTGCAAT
>JAITBE010000142.1 GCA_031283755.1 Spirochaetaceae bacterium | reverse complement strand
GGAGGCGGACGGGGAGACCCTCAAGCGGAGCGACATAGCCCAGCCCGCCGTCACCCTGGCGAATTTGGCCGCCGCGGTCTACCTTGGGGAACAGGGCATCCGGCCCGGTGCCTGCGCGGGGTTCAGCCTGGGGGAATACGCCGCCCTGGTTACCGCCGGGGTGATCGATGCGGGGACCTGTTTCCGTCTGGTAAAGGCCCGGGGGAAGGCCATGCAGGACACCGCGGACCGGCTGAACGCGGGGGGGCCCGCCGGGGCTCCGGGTATGGCCGCCATAATCGGCCTTGAGCAGGAAAAGGTTGAGGCCCTGATCGCCCGGTGGAAGGCCGGGGGGCTTGCGGATCTCTACGGGGCAAATTTTAATTCCCGGAGCCAGGTGGTGGTTTCCGGGACCGCCGCCGCCCTGGGCGAAGCGGAAACCCGGTTCAAGGAAGCCGGGGCCCGGCGGGTGGTGAGGCTCCAGGTGGCCGGCCCCTTCCATTCCCCCCTGATCGCCGGGGCGGCGGAAGTTTTCGGCCCGGTTCTGGCGGCCGCGGAATTTAAGGACCCCTCCATCCCCCTGTTTTCCAATGTTTCCGGGGGCCGGGTTGGTTCCGGGGCGGAGGCGAAGGCCCTGGCCTTACGGCAGATCACCGAGCCGGTCCGGTGGACCACGGAAGAGGGGGCCGTTGCCGCCCTGGGCATAGACGCGGTCCTGGAAACCGGGCCCGGTAAGGTATAGCAGGGCCTATGGAAGGATGTGGAAACCGGCATCCCCTGTTTTGCCGCCGGGACCGCCGCGGATATTGAAACCCTCACCGGCTGGCGGCTTGAGGAAAAACAAGGGGCCTAGGCCCGGGAAACGCGGGGAATGAATAGTGAGGAGGATTATATGGAGCTGGCGGGTAAAAAAGCCCTGGTAACCGGGGCGTCCCGGGGTATAGGCCGGGCGGTGGCGGATCTGTTTCTCGCCCGGGGAGCCGAAGTTTGGGGGCTGGGAACCAGGGAGCCGGAGGATCTGGCGGAACGGGTATCCCGGTCCGGGGGAAAACTCCACTGGATACGCGCGGACTTGACCGGGGTAAGCGCCGTGGAAGGGATCATCGATCAAAACCTCAAAGAGGCCGGCGGTTTCGATATTCTGGTGAATAACGCGGGGATAACCAAGGACAACCTTTCCTTCCGTATGAGCCTTGAGGATTGGGAGAAGGTCCTGGCGGTGAACCTTACCGCGGCCTTCCTCATCGCCCGGACCGTGGGCAGGGATATGATCCGCCGGACAAGCGGTTCCATCATCAATATGTCCAGCGTGGTGGGGATCCACGGGAACGGGGGACAGGTCAACTACGCCGCCAGCAAGGCGGGGCTTATCGGGTTGACCAAAAGTCTGGCCCGGGAAACCGCGGGCCGGGGGGTACGGGTCAACGCGGTGGCGCCGGGGTTTATTGTTTCCGACATGACCAACGCCCTGCCGGAAACGGCCCGGGAAAAGCTGCTGGACCAGATTCCCCTCAAACGTATGGGAACCCCTGAGGACGTGGCCGAGGCGGTTTTGTTTCTGGCCTCTGCCCGGGGGAGTTATATTACCGGACAGGTACTTGCCGTGGACGGCGGTATGTTTATATAAGACGGAGGATTTTTATGAAAAAACGGGTTGTAGTTACCGGCCTGGGGGTCATCTCGCCCATAGGGAATTCGGTGAAAGAATTTGAAGTTTCTATCAAGGCAGGAAAAAGCGGCGTCGGGCCAATTACGGCCTTTGATACCGCCGGTTTTGATGTAACCATTGCCGCGGAGGTTAAAAATTTCGATCCCTGCCTCTGGATGGATAAAAAAGATGCCCGGAAAATGGCCCGGTTCACCCAGTTTGCCGTGGCCGGCGCGGCCCAGGCCTTAACCCAGGCGGGGCTGCTGGAAAGCGAACCCTCCGAAGGGACGGGCCGGCGCTTAAAAAGCGATCCCGAAAAAACCGGGGTGGTTCTGGGGAACGGCATCGGGGGATACGAAATCGTTACCGAATCCTTCCGTAAACTTTTTGATAACGGCCCCCGGCGTATGCTTCCCCTTACGGTTCCCATGATGATCGGAAACGAGGCGGCGGGCAATATTTCCATGGTTTATGGGACCAAGGGCCCCGCCTATACCCAGGTAACCGCCTGCGCCTCCGGTACCGACGCCCTGGGACAGGCCCTGGACCTGATCCGCTCGGGCCGCTGCGACGTGGTGATCGCCGGGGGAACCGAAGCCTGCGTGGTCCCCTTTTCCGTTGGGGGGTTCCAGATGCTCAAGGCCCTTTCCTCCAAACGCAACCACGAGCCGGAAAAGGCAAGCCGGCCCTTTGACGCTGACCGGGACGGTTTTGTCCTGGGGGAAGGGGCGGGGATCCTCATCCTGGAGAGCCAGGACCACGCAAAAAACCGGGGCGCTTCGATTTTGGCGGAATTTGCCGGATATGGCGGTACCGCCGACGCCTACCATATCACCGCCCCGGACCCCAATGGGGAAGGGGGCGGCCGGGCCATCAAACTCGCCCTGGAGGACGCGGGGTTAAAACCCGAAGAACTTCAATATTACAATGCCCACGGGACTTCCACGGAGATCAATGATCCCACGGAAACCAAAATGATAAAATACGCCTTTGGGGATCATGCCTATAAATTGAAAATCTCCAGTACCAAAAGCATGACCGGCCATTGTGTGGCCGGCAGCGGGGGCCTTGAAGCCATTACCTGCATCCTGGCGATCCGGGGCGGATATTTTCCCCCCACGATTAACCTGGAAAACCCCGATCCTGCCTGTGATTTGGATTATGTGCCCAACCGGATCCAATACGGCGCGGTGGATGCGGCGGCTTCCGGGTCCTTAGGGTTCGGAGGCCACAACGGGGTGGTGGTGTTCAAGAAATATACCGGGTAGTTTAAAACATAAGTTTTTTTAAGCCGGTATTGGGAAAAGCGCTTAAGCCAAAAATTAAGGGGCGTCTATGAATAAAATAGAAGAACTCCTCCCCCACCGGGAGCCGTTCCTTTTTGTGGATGAAATTATCGAGGCAACCAAGGAACGGATCGTGGCCCGTCATGTTTTTACCGCGGGGGAATTTTTCTTTCGGGGGCATTTTCCCCAATATCCGGTGGTTCCCGGGGTTATCCTTATAGAAACCATGGCCCAATCCGGCGGGGCAGGTCTCCGCCAGCTAGGGGTTCTTGGGGGAGGAGCCGGGCCGGGGGCCTTGTTTTTTCTTGCCTCGGTGGATAAGGTAAAGTTCCGCCGCCAGGTACGGCCCGGGGAAGAGGTCCGTTCGGAAATACAAAATTTGCGGGTATCGACCAGGATGATCAAGCAGGCCGGTAAGGCCTATGTGGGGGAGGAACTCGCCGCCGAAGCGGAATGGCTCTGTTTGGTATCCAATGATACCCCCGGGGCGGATTAATACCGGGTTTGAAGCGTCCCGGTTTTGCCTTTACTATATTTTACGGATAGATTACTATTTAAATATGGAGTCGTGATGAACGAAAAGACGATCCTTACTTTAATCGATACTTTTAGCGCCGGTAATGTGGATGAACTGGATTTGAACGATGGAACCATACATCTCATCCTCAGAAAAGCCGCCGCGGTAAATCAATCCGTTTCGGCATATCCCCCAAAGACAATTTCCGAAGGGGTTACCCCGGATACCCCGGCCGTATCCCTGGGTTTTCCGGTGGGCGCTTCTTCCCGCCGCCGTAAAACAGCGGCCATTACCAGCCCTATGGTGGCTGTTTTTCATGCCGCCCTCGGTCCCGATGATCCGCCCTTGGTAAAGCCCGGAGCCAGGGTTAAAATCGGGGACACCCTCTGCATCCTGGAAGCCATGGATATGATGAACCACCTGCTGGCGGAATTCGATGGGGAGATCCTATCGGTTTTAGCCGAAAATGGCGATCCGGTAGAATTTGGACAAACCCTGTTTGAAATAAAGCGGTTATAACCGGTAACGGAGCCTTTTTTGATCAAACGGTTATTAATAGCGAATAGGGGAGAAATCGCGGTTCGGATTATCCGGACGTGCCGGGAAATGGGAATTGAAACCGTAACGGTTTATTCCACCGCGGATAAGGACAATCTTCATGTGCGGCTGGCGGACAAGGCGGTATGTATTGGCCCGCCCCCTGCTTCTCAAAGTTACCTGGCGGGTAATAATCTTGTTATGGCGGCAATTAATACCGGCTGTGAAGCCATCCACCCCGGGGTGGGGTTTCTTTCTGAGGATGCCGGGTTTGCCCGGATGGTTCGGGACAGGGGGCTTATCTTTATCGGGCCCGACCCGGAGGTACTGGAACATACGGGGAACAAGTTCCGGGTCCGGAAAACCGCCGGGGATTTTGGCCTTCCCCTTATCCCCGCCAGCGGGGAAATCGCGGCGGATATCCGGCCGATAAAAAAGGCCGCGGCGGAACTGGGTTTCCCGGTGATCATTAAAACCGGGGGCCGGGGGAGCTGGGTTGCCTGTTCCGCCCGGGAAATAGAAAAAAGCCTGCCTGTCATAAAGCGGGAAGCGGCCTTAGGTGATACCGGGGTCTTTGTCGAACAATACCTGGATAACCCCCGGCAGGTGGACTTTCAGCTCATCGCCGACGGCTTGGGAAAGGTGGTGGTCCTGGGGGAACGGGACGGTTCAATACAAAAAAATCATCAAAAACTTGTCGAGGAGAGCCCTTCACCGGGAATTTCCAGGACCATGCGGAAGGAGCTGTCCGAAAAAGCGGCGAAGTTTTTCCGGGGCCTTAAGTATCAAGGGGCGGGGTCCGTCGCGTTCCTCATTCAGGGGGAAAAATATTATTTTTTAAGCGTTAAGGCCCGGCTCCAGACAGGGCACCCGGTAAGCGAGCTGGTGACCGGTACCGATATTCTGCGCCAGCAGATCCTGGCCTGTATTGAGAACCGGATGGAAATGCTGCCATTTTCTCTGCGAATTCTCGGATGGGCGATGGAATGCCGGATCAACGCCTTTAGTTCCGGCAAAGTCGCCAAACTGGAGGTTCCCGGCGGCCCGGGGGTGCGGTTCGATTCCTGCCTCTATGAGGGTTGTTCCGTTAATTCCCTCTACGACTCCCTGGTGGGTAAGGTGATTGTCTACGGCCCTAACCGGAACCGGGCCTTGGCGCGGCTGGACCGGGCCTTGAAAGAACTCACCATTGAAGGGATAAACACCAACAAGTCCCAACAGCAAGGGATCATTGGGACTGAAATTTTTCGTTCCGGCAGCTTTGGAACCGTCTCCTGTGACAAGCTAAAAAAATAAACGCGAAGGCCCTCAATCCACTTGCTTTTTAGGCGTAAGGGTGTATATGCTAAAGACATGACCAGGGGTATCTTAATTGCGGGAACCGAGACTTCTCTTTCCGCGGCGATTGCCAGGGAAGCGGCTAAGCGGGTGGAGAGTTTTGCCGCCGCGTTTATCCCGAACCGGCTTTCGGTCCCCGGCGGAAACGGGGTAAATGATACCGCAGCCGCTTCCAAGGTCCTTATTCCGCTGATCTGGAATCCCGGAAGCCCTATTTCCGCCCGTTCCATTACCCTTGCCGCGGAGAACCGGCTTGAACGGATCCACGAGGCTATCCTGATTTGCGATCCTCCCTCCATACGCCGGCGGCCGGAGGAACTCGTCTCCTCGGATATTGATATTATGGTCAATGATTATATCAAGGGTTGGTTTTTTCTGGTCAAGGAACTGACGGCCCTGTTTAAGAGCCGTAATTCGGGAACCCTGGTTTTGGTACTTTCGGAAATTTTCAGAAGGGATAAGAATGAGTCCGTGGATTTGACAGGGCCTTCCATGGCCGCCTCGTTCCGGGCCCTTGCCCAGGGGCTTCTGGCCGCTTCCATCGGCGAGCCCTATGAGGTTTTGGCCTTCTCCTCCTCCGATGC
>JAITBE010000166.1 GCA_031283755.1 Spirochaetaceae bacterium | reverse complement strand
ACGCTCACAAAGGTTTGGTATTAAACCAGATGGTATAATAAATTTCCTTGCGACCGAGCCTCCGTTTTGACTAACGCAACGCTTAAGATACCGCAGGGCTTGCCCTGCGGAGGCTCATTTATAAAGTGAGGAGTGAAAGGAAGCGGGGCATAGCCGCCTTTTCTCTTTAACTCCTCACTCCTCTTTTCTAACTTTTTTCACTCCTCACTTTTTCTACCAGGTTATGCCCTTAAACTCCGGCGCAAAAAGCGCGTCCCCGGGGTTCTTCTCGATGGTCCCCTGACGGACCAGGGCATCGGCGTAGCCTTTCAACTTTTCCGTGGCAAGCTGGGTGGTAAAGCCCAGTTTGGGATTGCTGTTGATGATGGCCTGGCGGTCAACGGTTACATACTTCGCGGCAATGTCCACGATGTCGGCGGCCACCGGGTTGGCCAGAATAAGCTGGTCTGCCTCGGCAATGGCCTCAATAAAGACCCGGGCGTCGCCCAGACGGGTGGCGATGAAGTCTTTGTTGGCATTGATGGTCCGGCAGGGCGGATTTTCCCCGGCAAGGTTGGGATCAATTTTTCCGTCGCCGTCGGCATCGGAACCGCCGTTAAAGAGGGTCTTGTACCTGGGCCGCCCCTGGGCGTCTTTGGCAAGGAGGGCCAGGGCCACAAAGGGTTCTTCCAGAATAGCGCCCTTCACCTGGCCCGCGTCAAGAGCGGCGATGGCCGCGCCGGGAGCCAGGGTTACCAGTTCAAAATCGGTGTTATACTGGTTCCGCAGGGCGTCCCTGATGAGGATAACCGCGCAGCAGGTGGTGGAAAGCCCGGCGATCTGCTGGCCTTTGAGATCCGCAGGGGTCTTGTACGGGGCATTGACCGGGACCACCAATACCGAGGTACAGGGAATTTTTACCTGGCTGATGATGGTGATATTCTGTCCCCGGGCGATGGGGGTGATAACCCCCGTGGGGCAGTTAAAGACAATATCCGCTTCCCCGCCGACCACCGCCGCAACTCCGGAACTGGTCTGTTGGATCTCCACATCCAATCCCCGTTTGGCAAAAAGCCCTTTTTCGTATGCCACATAGAGGTTGAGATGATGGGTGGAGTTAGCGTCCGCCACGATCACCGGCTTACCCGACAGCGCCGGACCTTGCGGGGCGGCGGGAGCCGTCTGCTGGACAGCAGGAGCCGGGGCTTCTTCCTTCCTTGCTCCGGCCCAGAGGGCGGTGGAAAGAACCGCAAGCGCCAAAAAAATACAAACTGTTTTTTTCATGGAATCCTCCTGTAAATTCCTATTATATTGATAGGTATAATATTATATTAAAACGATAGATTTAGTCAAGAGTTATTTCAAAAAAAGGGCTATTCGGGAAGCCGGCTTCCCGAATAGCCCCTTTTCGTGGTCCGCCGGACCGTGAGGGCGGCCTCAGATAAAGTGGCGCGGGCCCTTTTCCACCTGAAAACCATTGATTTTAGCCAGGGCATAGGTGGCAAGGGACATGATCATCACATCCAGAAAGGTTCCCACCGCGATCAGATAAAAGGCCAAAGGCTTGAGGATCAGGTATCCCGCTTCAAACCCCCGGCCATAACCTATGGACAAGATAGCTAAGGTGGTATACGCCCCTTTTCCGGGATGTTGAAACAGGGCAAAGGAGATCAAAAGGGCCCGGATCCCTATGGAAAAAACATCCGCCAGGGTAATCCCCAGGCTGGAATAGGATCTGATAATCACGATAAAGGCGATGGTCGCCACCATGGCGCTTCCCGCCCGGCCAAAAATGGAAAACAGGGTTACCGTGACAACATTGGATCGCCGGCGGGCCCCCAGATTCTCCTTGGCGTGCCGCAGCATCACCGGCAGGGTAAAATTAATATCCCCGGAAAAAAAGGCGGCCAGGGCCGGTCCCAGGGAACCGTATACCGCCACCAGGGGATTAGTTTTGGGTTTCAGAAAAAAGAGAAACAGGGGAAGGATAACAAAACCGAGAATCCCGCTTAAGAGCCCTAAAAGGACAATCAGGTCCCGAAACATATTGGCCCGCAGAACCACATGGTACCGGAAGGCCCAATAGGCGCTGAGGGCAATGATCACCACCCCCAGAATTTCGGAAAAAAAGGACGCCGCATAGTAAAATATACGGGAAAGGGAATCCACCATGGCTATAACCGGCTTGGTATAATTGCGGTCATAGGAAAGCCCGATAGCAAAGAAAAAAACAAACACCGCCATGGGGAGCAGAAATACCCCTTCGTTTATCAGAACGGAAAATGCATTGGAAGGAAAGAGCTCCATCACGCTTTCGGGAAGATACAGGGATATGGA
This sequence comes from Spirochaetaceae bacterium, assembly GCA_031283755.1. Taxonomy (GTDB): domain Bacteria; phylum Spirochaetota; class Spirochaetia; order Treponematales; family Breznakiellaceae; genus JAIRMO01. The sequence goes on along the minus strand of JAITBE010000166.1, from coordinate 5,627 downwards.
CTCCACCTGCTCTTCCACCAAGATCGGAATCCGGGCAGGGGGAAAAACCAGGGTAACGATGATTCCCACGGCAATAACAAAGACCCCGCTCCCAATTATTACCAGGAAGGAAGAAAAAAAGAGCTTCCAAAAATGACCGTCCTGCTGTAATTCATAGAGGGCGATGATCAGGGAAAAAATCAAGATAGGGGCCAGAGTATAACGGCCAATCCGGATGGATAAGGCCTCAAACCAGACAAGAATATTCCGAATAGTTTCATTATCATCGGGCAATAAAAAGCCAAGACATATACCCAAAAGAGCGCCAAGCAAGAATTTCATCCAGATTTTCATTTAATGAGCATACTTTATGCTTTTCCCCTCGTCAATGACAAGAATATGTCCTATACTAAAAATTCTATGAAATTGCTCCTCCATAGCTGCTGTGCCCCCTGTTCGGTAAATTGTGTGGAAAACCTCCGGGCCGGCGGGATCGAGCCGGTATTATTCTGGTATAACCCCAATATTCACCCCCTTACCGAATACCGGAGCAGAAAGGATGCCCTGATCCGCTTTGCCGGGGACCAGAATTTGGACCTTATAATGCAGGATGAATACGGCCTGCGGTCCTTTATCCAGGGTGTTTACCCTGATTTTGACCAACGCGATAGCAGATGCGCCTTTTGTTACCGCCTGCGGCTGGAAAAAACCGTCCGTTACGGGGCGGAACAGGGTTTTACCTGCTTCAGCACCACCCTGCTCATCAGCCCCTACCAGGACCACGGCCTTATCCAAGAGACCGCCCAGGCCCTGGCGGTACAATACGGGATGACCTTTGTTTACCGGGATTGGAGGCCCCTGTTCCGCCAGGGCCGGGAAAAAGCCCGGAACCTGGGGCTCTATATGCAGAAATATTGCGGTTGTATTTTCAGTGAGGAGGAGCGGTACCGGTAATTGGGCCTTACGAATACCGCGGAGGATAGATGAAACCGGCAAGTACAGGAAATAACCCGCAAGGAATGGGCTTTCTCCACCGATCAACCGGTACTCAAGCCTGAATTTACGCGAGAAGAAAATACACCGGGGCCGCTCAAGCCGCGAAACAGCCCGCTGCGCCGGTTTTGTAAAAGTCTCAACCGGATTTTATACGGGAGGGAAGGGGCAAAAACAGAAAAAAGCTGTCCGGAAAGGGCGGCCTAAACCCCATGCCTCCGGACAGCTCCATTTTTATGCGGGCCGTTTCAGGCCCGGATAACCGGCGCTATTTTTCGACTGCTTTTTTTACTATCACTCCGATACCCACGCAGCCCAGGATGATGAGGGTGCCTCCCGCCAGGGTTTCGGCCATCCAGACAAGGGGCAGCGGCAGTTTCGCAAGGAGTTCCGGCACGGTGTCGGATTTATACCCGAGGGTGGACGCCAAAAAGAACAGAAAAGCAAAGGAGTTAAAAAACTTTGGCAGGACGCCGAGCAGCAGTACGATAAGCCCTACAAAGATCAGAACGAAGATCACCACACCGGCAAAGCGGGCCCCGTCCCCGAAGAGCGGCAGCCAGATCAGCGGTATAAAAACGAGGTTGAGAATCAGGCAGCTCAGTTCCCCGAGGGCGCCGCCGAATACGATATGGCCGGTTTTCTCCCGCTCCTGTTCGGCAAGAAAAAATGAAACCATGCAGACCATGACCGGCCATGCCGGAAGTTTAAGCAAAAAAAGCAGCGTCTCTGCCAGGGCAATCAGGGGCAGCAGCAGGGCGCAGGTCAACAGATTCCTTTTGTTAAATATCTTTTCCATAACAATCCTCCTGTGGTTGTGATGATTAAATTGCTGTCCAGCCGCCGTCAATGGAAAGCAGCTGGCCCGTGGTATAACTGGATGCGTCGGACGCGAAATAGATGACGGCGCCGTCCAATTCCCCTGTTTTACCGGTCCGTCCCATGGGGCAATAGGCGTTTATCACCTTTGAAAACTCAGGATTGCTCATGGACGCCTCGGTCATTTCCGAAGGGAAGTACGCCGGGCCAATGGCATTAACGGTAATGTTGTATTTGGCCCATTCTGCCGCCAGCGCCCTGGTAAGCATCAGCACCCCTCCTTTTGAAGCGCAATACGCGCTTAACGGGCTGGGAGCCATAGCCACGCTGCTATGGATCGATCCTACATTGACGATCTTGCCGTACTTTTGTTCGATCATAATTTTACCAACTTCCCGGGCGATAAAATACACGCTGTTCAAGTTGGTATTGATGACGGCGTTCCAATCCTCGTCGGACTGAATTTCGGCGGGATTTTTACGGGCGGTTCCCGCGTTGTTTACCAGAATGTCGATCCTGCCGTAGTGTTCTTTTATTTTGGCAACGGCGGTTTTGATTTCATCATTCTTTAACACATCACACTTGAAGGCAAAGCATTGTACCCCCAAAGTCTCGATGACCTTTTTGACTTCTTCAAGCTTTTCCTGCCTTCTGGCCAGTATCGCCAGATCCGCCCCCTGACCCGCCAGGGCCTTGGCAAACTGAACGCCCAATCCCGAGGAAGCGCCGGTTACCAGCGCTACCTTGCCTTTCAAATCAAACATACCCATACGTTTCCTTCCTTATGAAATAAATTATAATAAGTTAGTATATATTAACTTATATACGCTTTGTCAATCCGCCTGCGATGAGCGGTGGTATTGCCTCTTTCCCCTCTTTTAAAAGTAACTCACCTTTATTCGCTTCCCCATTTCTTTTAAACGTGCCGCCAGTTCATCAATAAGACGCATCTTGATGCTGAACCCAATGGGTAGATCGGAATTCTGATGGGCGGGGTTGATGGCCCTGCCCACGTAAAAATTAATGTCCGTGGCTTCCTCAAAAAGAAGCCGGGCAATTTCAGATGCCCCGTCCATTCCGGCATTCCATTGGGCATAACTGTTGTTTTTCCCGATATAATCCCGGGCGTATTCCAGGACCCTGCTGATGGTGATAACCCCTTCGGTTACCAGGTCAACCCCGCTGATCTTCGCGGTGGGGGGAATCTCCGGGTCCATATACCGCGGGAACCCCGTCTCCAGGGTCTTTCCCAAAAATTCCGCCGCCAGCGCCGAGGTGGTCCCCCCGCAGACAATATGTTTTCCTTCCTTGGAAAAAAAGAGGCTCATCATTTTCAGCGTATCCGCCGGGCTTGCCGGGGGGCCGGCAAGCAAGTTGATAGGCTGCCGCTGCCGGATCTTCACCGTACAGATCGTGGTATCGTCACCGGGTTCCCCGTCATAGAGGGAATAACATTTGTCCAACAATATGGAACTTAAGGTTTTGGCGGTATACTCCCGGTTATAGATCCCTTCCATAAAAGTTATGATATTTTCCCGCTGCCAGCCTAAGTTGAGTCTCCGGCCTGCCCCGGCGTGGACCGCCCCGTCGCTCATGGTGATGATGGTGTCGTCTTCCTGTAATTTGATCCGGGTTTTGTAAATGGTCTTCCGGCCGGAGGAAAGGCCGCCGGAACTTGAATCGCCGCCGGCAGCCTGAAGGGTTTTTGGATATTCAAAATTTTTCCCCTGCCGGAGCAGGATCACCTGGGGGTTATCGTACTGGATAATCTCCGCATCATGGTTATCGGCAATGCGGATAACGGTAAAGGTGGAATAGGCGATCCGCCGTTCCTTGCAGACAGGCAGGGTCGCGGCGATGGTTTCCACGCAGTCCTCCACCGCAAGGAAATTGGCCATCATGGTGGAGATGATTTTGGCGGTCAGCGTGGAGAGGATATTGGCCTTCACCCCGCTCCCCAGGCCGTCGGCCAGAACCATCACCGTCAGTTTGTCTTCCATGGATACAATCTCCACATGATCGCCGCAGAGCTGTTCCCCGTACTTGTTGAAATTCACAAAACCCATATCGGTACAAAGTTCATTCACCGGTAAGACTCTCCTTGAGCTTGGTTAAGGCGACCCTGGTTTCCGCCGTGGTCTCCCCCAGGAGGGACGCGATCTCCTGTACTGTCCGCATTTGTTTTTCAATCACCCGGTCGGTGATCTCAATGGCCTTGTGGTTGAATTCTTCCTTTGCCGCTTTCCGGGCCGCCTCGCCGGTAACATCCCGCATGATGCCGATGATAATGTGGTAGCTCTTGTCATAGATAATGGTCTGGTCGATATGCTTTTTATAATCCGCCAGGTATACCCGCTGGTTGTAGATGTTTTTCTCCTGCCGGCACACTTCGATAAAGGGCATGGGATCCAAAATCCGGACCACCTGATCCCCCAAAATATCCGGAGGGCTGATGTTGAGGAGCCGGCAGGCCGCGGCGTTTATCTGCTGAACCTCCAGGATCTCGTTAAGAACAATAATCCCGTTGGGGGTATTGATAATGATGTTTTCGGAAAAAGATTCAGCCCGTTCCTTCAGATAGGGGAGGCACATGGTCAAGGTCGCTTTGCCTTCCAGCACCGCCTGAGCCTTTTCCCGGCAGGTATTATAACCGCAGCTTCCGCAGTTTAATTCATGTTCCGGTTTTGTTTTTCCCAATTTGCGGAGGACCTCCTCAATGGCCTCCGCCCCCAGATGAATCCTGCGCGGCGAAAGGGAAACAAATTTTTTATCTGTTTTTTCGCTTGGGTACGACGCGGTTTCAAAATCTTTTTCCCTTGCGTAACGCAGGACATTTATATAGTTCCGTACCGGAGAACGTTCTTCCCGCTCCATTACCGGCCCCCCGACACAACTTCCCGCACAGGCGGACATCTCGATAAAACATTTTTCCGGTTTTTCCCGGATTAGATCTTCAATGGCGTGGATGCAGTTATCGATCCCGTCTACGGACAGGCAGGCATACCGGGGATTTTCCTTTGCCATGGTCCGGAGAATACCCCCGGCGGTGGGGAAAAAACGGGCAAGGCCGCGCTCCCCGCCGGCCTGCGGTTCCCGTGTTTTAGTTTCCCCGCCGTCTTCATCCAGGCTGATGTTTTTTTGTTTCAGCCAGCGGGAAAGTTCCCTGAACGTAAGCGCCTGGTCCACAAACCCCGTATACATTTCAGCCTCGTTCTTTTTGGAAATACAGGGGCCGATAAATATGATCCTGGCTCCGGGATAGCGGCGCTTCAGATCCATGCCATGGGCCAGCATGGGGGAAAGGACCGGGGCCAGAAAGGGCAGGGCTCCGGGATAATGTTTTTGGATCAAAAGGTTCACGCTGTGGCAGCAAGAACTGATGATCACATTATGGGTTTCATTTTTTAGCATGGCGTCGTATTGCCGCTTGACAATGGTGGCGCCGATGGCGGTTTCCTCAACCCCGGCAAAGCCCAGCTTTTTCAAAGCCCGTTCCAGGACGCCCAGGCCCCGGCCTCCGTAGTTTGCCGCAAAGGAGGGGGCCAGGCTGGCATACACCGGGGCCTTGTTTTCGATCAGCGCCTGGGCGGCCCCAAGATCATCCCGAATATCCTTGGCCTGCTGAGGACAGGTAACAAAACAATTTCCACAGACTATACAATCATCGGCCACAATATGGGCCCGGCTGCCGGCGAACCCTATGGACTTTACCGGACAATGGCGTATGCACTTGTAACAGTTTTTACAGTCCGAGGTTTTTAAGGTTATATACTCAGTCATAGTTACCTGTCTTGTATGCCAATTTTGGAAATGGGAAAGCCTATTTGGCCCCTTGG
>JAITBE010000193.1 GCA_031283755.1 Spirochaetaceae bacterium | reverse complement strand
AACCACAACTTCTTTTGGGCCTACACCATGTTACTTTTTCGAATCGACACGCTCACCGGTTCGCGTGCATTATCGGGTGGGGGGCGCACGGCGTGATACCAAAAATGCCACGCCAAAGCGTGCGTAGATAAAGGCCACGATCGTCTAGCCCCCCTGCCCTCGCGGAGCAACGCCATAATCCCCCAGCCTCTTCCCCCGCATAGCCTGACACCATTTTGCCCTTTATCCGCTAAAGCCCGCTGGGGCGGGGCAATTCCCCGGGCGGCCAGATGCCTTTTTCGGTAACCACAACTTCTTTTGGGCCTACACCATGTTACTTTTTCGAATCGACACGCTCACCGGTTCGCGTGCATTATCGGGTGGGGGGCGCACGACGTGATACAAAGAACGCCACGCCAAAGCGTGCGTAGATAAAGGCCACGGTCGTCTAGCCCCCGCCGGTCCTCCGCCGGGCAGCGCCTCCCCACCCCCCGGCCTCTTCCCCCGCGATAGCCAGGGCGGCATTTTGCGCTTTCCGGCTAAAGCCGCTGGGGAGGGGCGGAAATTCATCCGTGAGCGTCTCTGGAATTCCCCGCCGGAGGAGACCCCTCCTGGGGGACTCCGCAGGCGGACTCCACAGGTTAGCGAACGGAGGGATTTCCGCCCCTCCCCAGCGGGTCTTCGCCGGAAGACGCAAAATGCCGCCCTGGGGAGTTTTAGACACAGCTCGCAATAGCGCCCTGGAGCGCGTCAAGCTGGGGGTCAATGAGGGCCGCCGGATCGGTTTTATGCCGGAGTTTCCTGAGCCTTTCAGGAATTTCAAGTTCCCTGCCCAGGATCTCTGAAACAAGATCCGCCTGCTTTGCCGGATGCCCCGTGGCAAGGACAACCACGTGGCCGTAAGAATCCCCCCGGGCTTTGGCGTATCTTTCCGCGGCGGCATAGGCTACCGCGCCGTGGGGATCGAGGATCAGGTTGTACTTCTTCCAGGCTTTTTCCATGGCCGCTACGGTCGCCTGATCGTCCACCGCTTCGGGGTACACCATATTCCGCATAACCGCCGGCGCTTCTTGATAAAAGGCCATGAGTCTTTTGTAATTTGAAGGCTGGCTTACATCCAGGGCGGGGGAATTGGTGGTAACAAGGGGATGGGGCGAGTATTCCTTCCCCCTGATAAAATCGCCAAAGGCATTATTGGCGTTCATGGCGGCGATAATGCCGCTGAGGGGGATCCCGAATTTCCACGCGTAAAGCCCGGCAATCAAATTACCGAAATTACCACAGGGTACACTGAAGATCAGATCTTCCTTGAGGTGCTGTTTAAGCTTAATAAAGGCATAGAGATAATAAAACGCCTGGGGCAGCAAACGGCCCACATTTATCGCGTTGGCGCTGGTTATACCGTACCGATCCGCAAAGGGCCGGTCATGAATGGCTTCCGCCACGAGGCGCTGGCAGTCATCAAAGGTTCCTTTTATCTGAATCGGGATAATATTACCCCCATTTTGGATAAAAGACCCGGGGTCCAGGCCCCTGATCGGCCCCGACGGGTAGAGGATTACCGAAATAATCCCGTGGCGCTTATAAAAGGCATGGGCGATACTGACCCCGGTATCCCCCTTGGCCGCGGAAAGGATCATGGCAAATCCCTTGTTTTTAATGAGTTCCTCTATAACCGCCGCCAGAAAGGCAATCCCAAAATCCTTAAAAACCCCGGTAGGGCCGTTGTAAAGGGTGAGTACCGATAGGCTGTCATCCAATTGTTTCAGCTCCGGTTCAAAATCAAAGGCGCTTTCCGCCACCCGGGAGGCGGAGAAGGGGTTTAACTCCCCCTGGAGCAGGCCGGGGGTCACCGTGGTCACCAATTCCGGATAACTGGTATTGAAATCCATATATAAGAAAAACTGCCGCATATCCGTCACCGATGCCGGGACATAAAGCCCTCCCCCGGGAGGCAGACAGCGGAGTACCGCATCTTTAAAAGAAACCAAAGAATCATCTAACTGGGTAGCCCTGAATTGCATGTAAATCCTCTATAAAACCACTATCTTTAGTTTACTACCGGAAAAAAGAATCAGCAAGGGGAAGGTCCGGACAAAAGCCCCTGCCTTGGGAGGGCCCGGTCCCTACCCGGAGCCTGCCCCGGACTTTTGTTCGCCCTGGGGCCTAATCCCTCCGCACACTCTCATGCGCGAGGCTCCGCGAAGGCTCATTTACCCAGGGCAACAGCATTTGCTTTTTGATCGTTAAAATTTCCTTGAATTCACCGGAATTTCCAAGAAAAACTAACCACGAAGGACACGAAGGACACAAAGGGTGCATGAAGCAACACGTCATTCCTTCCTTCTGCGCCTTTGTGCGCCTTGGTGGTTAAAAATTCTTCAATATTTTGGTAAATTCTAGCCTCTGAAAAGTAAATGCTTTTGCCCTGTCATTTACCGGGGACATATTGACCATTATTGGGAAAAATTGTTTTATTAAAGAGGTTTTTCCACAGGCCGGATTTTGAAAAGCCGTTCAAGGTAAAATTCAGGTTCATTTGTGGTAAGCGGGGTTATATGCGATTGAGAAACACACTGCCGGGCGCTTTTTTAATAATTTTTTGTTTGCTCCTTTTTCCTTTCAAAATAAGCGCCGAGGATGTCCAGGGGACTGACGAAACGGCCCTGACGGAAGAAATTCTGCCGGAAGTTTCCGAACCGGAAACCGAATTAGAAAACATTACCCAAAACCTGGAAAACCTGGAGGATGCCATCGGTAAAGAATCCGTAAACATGGGGCTGGTGATGCGCCTGGGCATAGCGGCGGGGATAATTATCGGCCAGATCCTGCTGATCCGGCTGGTGTGGTTCCTCTTTAAACGCCTTGGCCGAAAGGTCCATTTGTACGGACAGGTGAATTTCAAGCCCCTGAAAATAAAAAACTACCGCCTTTTGGATACCAAACAAATATTGGAGATTATTTTCTTTTTTTTAAAAATAGGAAAATACCTTATTACCATCCTGCAGCTTATCATTACGGTTCCCATTATATTCAGCCTTTTTCCCCTGACCGAACATCTGGCCTCCAAAATTTTCGACTATATTCTAACCCCCGTCAAAAGAATAGCCCTGGGAATCATCAACTATATCCCCAATTTGTTTACCATTGTTATCATTGTCCTGGTTACCCGGTATGTCATCCGATCATTACGGTTTTTTTCGACCCAGATTTCAAAGGGCAAGCTGGTTATCCCGGGGTTTTACGCCGATTGGGCCCAGCCGACCTTCAATATCCTCAGGTTTCTCCTCTATGCCTTTACGGTAGCCATTGTTTATCCCTACCTTCCCGGTTCGGATTCCGCGATTTTCCAGGGGGTATCGGTTTTTGTGGGTATTATCTTTTCCCTGGGTTCCAGCTCCGCCATTGGAAACCTGGTGGCCGGGGTGGTGATCACCTATATGCGGCCCTTTAAAGTCGGCGACCGGATAAAACTAAACGACGTAACCGGGTTTGTGGTGGAAAAATCACCCATTGTGATCCGGGTAAAAACCCATAAAAATGAATATGTTACCTTTCCCAATATGATGATCCTTAATTCCAGTATCATCAATTATAACACCTCCTCCGACGAGGACGAGGAAGGGCTGGTCCTTTACGCGGACATAACCTTTGGATACAGTACCCCCTGGCAAACGGTACAGGCCATCCTCATTAAGGCGGCCCTCGCAACCATCCATGTCCAAGAGGACCCAAAGCCCTTTGTCCTCCAGACCGCCATGGACGATTTTTACGCGAACTACCAGATTAACTTTTTTACCAAAAATGTGGATAAAGTTCCCGCCATTTATTCGGACCTCTATAAAAATATCCAGAACGGTTTCCACGCCGCGGGAATTGATATGACCGTTTCCCACTTCCGGTCGAATCTGCCCTACGAGCCCTATGTACCCCCAAAGGAGCCGGAAGAAACGGAGCCTCCTGCGGCCCCCACAAGGTAATGCGCGCCCCGAGGGGCAGCTCCTCCCGATCCCCGGTCTCTTCCACTGTCAACAAGGTAAGAAGGGGGAGCGCCATTGATGTCATAGGATACATCAATTTTGCCCATGACAAGCCGTTTTTGACGCTGCTCCCCCTCGCTCCAACCCCGCGCCGCCCGCAAGCGGGCTTAGGCGGG
>JAITBE010000127.1 GCA_031283755.1 Spirochaetaceae bacterium | reverse complement strand
GAAGCCGGGGCCCTGGGAACCCTGGCCGCGTATTTTAAACAGTCCGTAACCAGTACCGTTACGATTACCGATACCGAAAAGCAGGTAAACGGCCGTTCCACATCGGAGTCCCGGATGTCCCTGTCCGTTGAAGCCCAGGCCGCGCTGGATGCCCTCATCGGGGCGGAGATCAAAAACACCTGGTATGACGGGCAAAACAAAATCTGGTATGCGGTGGCGGTGATGGAAAAGGCCCGGTGCCGGGAATTGTACTCCGGGGAACTTAATAAAAACATGGATGCGATCACTACCCTCCTTGATGTCTCCGGGGAGATCTCCTTCGAGGCCATCAGGAACTGTCAAAAAGCCCAGGGCCTTCTCAGGCAAGCCGAAATGTACGCCCTGATCCTGACGATGCTTGACGGCCCGAACCGCCAGGCCGAAATTTCCCGGCTGGGCGCCGTGGCTGCCGGTGTTTTGGCAAAGGCCCAGGCTATTCCGGTGGATGTCCGGGTACAGGGGGATGTGAACGGCCGGTTCAAGGCGGCTTTTGCGGGAGCCTTTACCGCGGCGGGGTTCAGGACGGGGAACCGCAATTCCCGTTTCACCCTGGAGGTTGCGGTGACCCTGACGCCCCTTACCCGGAACAAATATTTCAACACCCGTTACACGGTAGACGCGGTGTTACAGGACACCCTGACCGGGGCCGAACTCTTTACCTACAATACCGGCAGCCGGGAATCCCACCCCGCAAGCCAGGCGGACGCGGATTACCGCGCGATCATCGGAGCGGAACGCGCGATTACGAAAGAATTTCCCGGGGTGTTACAGGATTATCTTAAATAAGAGTGGAGGGGGGCTATGAAAAAAGTTTTGGCTATTCCCATACTTATCTGTCTTGCAACAGCCCTGGGCGCTCAAAACCAGGGACAAAACAACGAGGCCCCTCCCTACGGCAAAAAAGCCCCGGTCACGGATGTTATGGACGCCCTTTCCGAAATGGACCGGATCTTTGAAACCCCGGACGAACCGCTAACCCTCAAGGACGAGTATTACCTGGGGAGGACCGTGGCGGCGCGGATCCTCCATACCTACAAGCCCTATACCGGAGATCCCGCTCTGGTTTCCTATCTTAACAAGATCTGTCAGGCCCTGGTGATCAATTCCCCCCGCCAGGAGGCGTTCAACGGGTACCAGGCAGGAATCCTGGACACGCCGGAGATTAATGCCTTTGCCACACCGGGGGGACATATTTTTCTTACCCGGGGCCTGGTGGCATATGCCGATTCCGAAGATGTCCTGGCGGCGGTGCTTGCCCATGAACTGGCCCATATACAACTCCGCCATGCCGCGGCCATGATTGACGATCAGCGGATCGCCAACGACCTTTCCCCGTCCGCCGATAGGGCGGCCTCCATTGCCTTACGGAACGCCGGTCCGCAGAAACAAGCGCTTTTTACCCGGCATATAAGCGGTATGGTCAATACCCTCTTTAAAAACGGCTTTTCCCGGGAACAGGAATTTGCGGCCGATGTAACGGCGGCGGGCCTTCTCGATAATGCCGGCTATGATCCCGCCGCCCTGATACGGATGCTGGAAATTCTTGAAACCACGCAGTCCCTACACCCCGGCGGATTCACGACGACCCATCCGCCGGCGGCGGCGCGTATCACCAATCTTAAAAACGTTGTGTTGACCGGCCAGGGCAGCGAAACCCGCGTATACCGGGACTATCGTTTTACCTTCTTTCATGATCGTATAACGCGGACACGATAAGCAATGCACAGGGGTCGGGCACGGTTTTTATTCGAGAGTCTGGTTTAATTTTGTTTTCGGAGAAAACTCGAAGAATTAAGTGAGGCCCCGGCATGACTACAGGCGAATAGCGTTGAGGCTGTCCGGACAAGTTTTTCTCACCCCTTCGGACAGCCCCAGCCTCCGCTATACATACCGGCTTTGCAGCCCCTTCAACAGGGTAAAGGCCGGATCCGCCTTAAACCGCTGGGACTTGCCCTTTCCGGTACACACCAGTCCCGAAGGTTCCCCTTCAATATTCGTTATGCCCTGGTCAAGGCCGGTCTCGTCATAGGGGGCAAAAAGACTGCCGTACCGGAGGGTTTTTGCTCCGCCTGCCGGAATAGTTACCGTGGTAGGAGCCCCCAGAACGGTCTTTACCTGCCGGGAGTATTCCAGGCCGTAAGCATAGGCGGCCACTGAATTTTCCGTGCCCAGGCAATAGCTCAGATCCGTACCGCCCTCATGGGCCGCCCAGGGGGTAAAGGGCCTGCCTCCGTACTGCATCCAGAGATCGTTAAAGTAAAAGATGATGTCGTCCGCTCCCTGGGCCGCGGGGCCGGTAAAAAAACACACATAGGCCAGTTTTAACGAGGGGTTCACCAGAGCCGACCAGCCGAGCCGGGCGGTAGGGGGGATGACTCCCGCGGCAAAATCCGTATACCCGATGGGGCCGGGAACCAGGGAAATGTCCACGGTCCCGCCTTGGGCCAGCGGAGCCCGGTCCAGGGTTTTAAATTCCGCCCCCAGGGCAAGCCTGGTGGTGGTGTCGAATTCTCCCCCCATGGGAGGGGTCGCCCAGGCCTGGGCTGCTCCTGAAATGCGGCAGCCTGACTGGATCAGGGGCGCGCCCAGGGTATTATGCTGGCCCGTGCAGATCGATATATCCCGCTCTCCCCGGTTATTTATGGTGAGGCTGGTATAATGAACAGGATGTTCCGGAATAACCGCATCGAGTTTCTGAAAAGAAAGGGGCAGGGCCTTATCGGGACTTTCCAGGGTGGAATAGGCCCAGGCCGCGCCGGATTCCTCATCAATCCCGCTTTTTATGAATTTCCATTGAAGATTGGCGGTCCAGCCGTGGGGGGGCATATTCACCCCGTCAACCCTATGGCCGGGGCCAAAATTAGGGGCGCAGGAAAAATTCCCCGCCAGGTGGTACAACAAGTTGGCCTTCCAGAACGCCCCATGTTCCGAATCATTAAAGGCCCTTCCCGATCCGGATCTGAACCAGGGAATCCAATGGGCGTTGATCCCTTCCTTCCCCCGAATACTCGATAATTCCGGAATCATACCCCCCTGATCATTGATCACTACCCGGATGGAATCATGTTCCAGAAGGGTACTATTCCGGTCCCCGTATTCGATAATCCGGGATACCTGGGGTCCCCTGGTTATTCCTCTTGAGTCTGCCATATAAAACCTCCTTGCGCCCGATCCAAAAACTCGCGGATTTTGGATCGGCTATGAAAAAACGGTCATGTCCCGGTTAAACCGGTCCGCTTTTTTCTCTAAATTCACGGCGGTATTCCCCAAAATTGAATTTTTGGGAATGTCTCACTTTTCTCCCCTACGCCCCCCGTTGCGGCTGGGATCGCAGAAAATCAATCAGGGGTTTTTCCCAGGTTTCGGCGGAATTTCCCGCTTCCAGCAATTTTACATAAAGATCCAGAATATGACTGCGGATTATGCCGGCATCCCCCGGCCCGGGATTTTTGGCCCCCTTGAAAAGCCGGGCAACAAAATCGGCCCCTTCGGTTTGAGGAAAAAGGGCGGGATCAAAACAGGTCATGGCGTACATGGCCGCGGCAATACAGTTGACACTGTGTTGTTTGACATAGAGGATGGCCTCGGTTATATTCAGGGCGCCCCGGTGGATCTCCTCAATTTGAGGGGCAAACTGTTCCTCGTTCCCCAGGGAACGGAGGATGGAACGGAATTGGGTATAGGCGGAGATAACCACCATCACGTGGAGGCTGGGGATGCACATCAGATGGGGGTCCGCCGCATGGATGAGTAAAAACCGGGGACGGGCCAGATACCGGGGACGTTTGGTGGTGGAAAGGTTTTTTTTGTAGGTTTCCGCCGCGAAGGCGTAGAGCCGTCCCATGGTTTCGATGAAATCCAGGGCCGGTTTTATGCCCCGCCGCCGGTAATGGGACCGTAAAAATCCCAGGATCCGTACCCAAAAGGCGACAAAATCCAGGTAGATCCCTACCCAGGAAGGAACAAAGGGTATTTTTTTGTCCAGGGGATGATCCACCGACGATACCGGAATACGGCCCGGAAACAACGCCGCCTTAAACTGACGGAAAAAAAAATTATAGCAGATCGACTTTATACAACCCAGGGCGGCATACCTGAGGCAGGGGATAGAAAATACCCATAAAACGGTCATGCCCATGGACTCTTCAGCCACCAAATCCATCACCGGTGCGCTCCGAAAATGAAAAAATTGAAACCGTTTCAAAACAAGCTATTCTGAAACCGGTTTATTCTATCATAAAAGGATTAAATTGCTACCCCACGCCCCGGATAAAAACCCGGCTGAAAAGCCTTGACTTAATCCAAACTTTATTGGATACAATCCGGAATATCTATTTATTCGAGGAGTTTGAGCCATGCGAAAGATCAATTTAGGAAAATCCGGCTTGCAGGTTCCCACCATTGCGGTGGGTTGTATGCGGATCAATACCATTGAAAAAAAAGAGGCCGAAGGGTTTGTGAAGACCGCCCTTGACTTGGGGGCCAACTTTTTTGATCACGCCGATGTATATGGCGGCGGGACGTGTGAGTCGATTTTTGCCGAGGTGATAGGGATGAACAGTTCCCTCCGGGAGAAGATCATCATCCAGACCAAATGCGGTATTGTTCCGGGTAAGATGTTTGATTTTTCCCGGGAACATATCCTGGAATCCGTGGAGGGCAGCCTAAAACGGCTCAAAACCGATTATCTTGATGTCCTGCTCCTCCACCGCCCCGACGGATTGATGGAAGGCGAGGAAGTAGCCGAGGCCTTTGAGACGCTCCATACCGGCGGAAAGGTCCGGCATTTCGGTGTTTCCAACCAGAATCCCCGGCAGATTCAGTTGCTGCGGAAATTCGTGGTACAGCCCATAGCGGCCAACCAGCTTCAGCTCAGCATCACCAACGCATCCATGATCACCGCGGGTTTCCATGTGAATATGCAGGACGATACCGCGGTGGGCCGGGACGGCGGAATCCTGGATTTTTGCCGGCTGGAGGACATCACCATCCAGCCCTGGTCTCCCTTCCAATACGGTTTTTTTGAGGGGGTATTTTTGGGCAGTCCCAAATTCCCCAAACTCAACGAAAAGATCGGCGAAATCGCCAAAAAATATGCCGTGTCCTCCACCACCATTGCCATGGCCTGGCTGCTCCGGCATCCCGCCCATTTCCAGCCCGTTACCGGGACGATGAAGCCGGAACGCCTCAGGGAATGTGTAAAGGCTGCGGAGATCACCCTTTCCCGGGAAGAATGGTACGAGATCTTCCTCGCCGCGGGATATATCCTGCCCTAGGAGTCTGATCGAATTAAAAAGGCCGTTAAACAACCACAAACCTCACGAACCATCACGAACTTTTCATTTGAAATCCATGCTTTTGTTCGGGTGGTTTGTGGTCAAATTTCTTTTATATGCGTTGGTCCTGTTTTTGTTCCGGGTAAAGCTGGAATATTTTTCATGATTCCGGTATATTCGGTCTAAAAACAAGGCGTTTCCAAAACCCCGGAATGCCTTGACATACAAGGAGGCCTCTGATGCTGGGACCGGTGGTGAATTTTTTGGTGATTGTGGTATGCGCCCTGGGGGGATGTTTTCTGGTCAAGGGGATCCCTCCCCGTTTTGAAGATACCATAAAAAAGGCCATAGGGATTTCGGTTGTCTATGTGGGGATCAAGGGCGCCCTGGACAGCGAACAAATACTGCTCCTCATCATGAGCATGGTGGGAGGAGCCGTCATCGGGGAAGGGATCAATATCGATAAGCTGATGAACCGTCTCGGCGCCTGGGCGGAAGGGAGATTCGGGATGGAGGGCGGGACCTTTTCCAAGGGATTTGTCTCCGCCAGCATCCTTTTCTGTACCGGGTCGATGGCCATTGTAGGGTCCATGCAGAGCGGGCTTTTGGGAAACCATGAAACCCTCTTTGCCAAATCCATCCTGGACGGTTCCATGTCCATCGTATTTGGGGCGTCCCTGGGGATAGGGGTCGTGTTCTCCGCCATCCCGGTCTTAGTCTACCAGGGGGGCATAGCCCTGATATCCATGGCCGTCAAGGACCTGCTCTCGCCGGAAATTATCCGGGAGATGTCCGCCGTAGGGAACCTCCTGGTGGCGGCCATGGGGTTCAACTTTCTTACCTCCAGGGAAATCAGGGTAGCGAATCTTATCCCCGCTGTTTTTATTCCCTGGGTGTACCTGGGCCTTCGGGGTTTATGGCCTTTGCCGGCTTAATCGTCGCCGCGTAAAGGGTGTTGAGCAGGCCCAGGAACGCCGAAAGGGAAAAAAGTACCTCAATCCCCACCAGGTTCCAGATAAGGCCCCCCAGGAGGGCAATGAGGATACTGATCACATGGTTCACCGAGATCCCTGTGGAAAGGGTGGCGGTTATTTCTTCCTGGCTTCCGCTTATATCCTGGACATACACATTACTGGCCATGCTGGCCAGGGATATGATCGCGTCCAGCACATAATTAACGCAAACCACGATATAGGCGATATTTGGGGGGAAGATCCGGTGGGCAAAACCGTAGAGTAAACAGACCACGATCAAGATCAGGGTATCGGTAACCATGATGAATTTATATCCCAGCCGGTCGATGAGTTTTCCCATGATGGGGCTGAAAAGGGCGCTGAAGAGGGCGCAGATAGCCAGGAGCAGGGCGATGATTGAAGTATCGGCGCCGTACCGGAGGATCAACACATAGGGGGCAAAGGTGATGAATATCTGTTTCCGGGCGCCGTAAAAAACCTCCAGCATATAATATTTGACGAATTTCCTCGCAAAATAAAAACGCCGCCGGCTGCTCTTAAGGGTGGACTCCTTTAAAGCCAGGGAAATAAGGACCGCGGCGGTCATCAATGCGGCGGCGGCCGCGAAGATTACCTTGAACTGAACCGTATCCTTCCGGTCGTATCCCAGCCGGGAAAAAACAAAAAAGGAAGCGGTAACCAGCACGAATCCCGCGATATTCCCCACCTGACTTAAGGCGCTGGTGATTCCCAGGGAGGCTCCGCCTTTATTTTTTTGGGCCAGATCCAGGGATATGGTGGTCCGCACGGGCATGATGATATGTTCCCCGGTACTAAAAACCACCATAAAAAGGACCACGATGAATTTCCCTGTCCCGCTGCACAAAAGCCCAATGAGCCCCGCGGTCATGATGGCGATCCCTATTTTGAAGATCCGGCTTTCGGAAAACCGGTACATCCAGGCCAGGATAAAAACCACCAGAAGTCCCGGAATTTCCCGGAAAAATTCCACAATCCCCCGCTCAAAGGCGTTGATATGGACGATTTCCGCGAGGTAATTATCCTGGACACCCCGGTATAATCCATAGGCAATACCGGAAAAGCCCAAAACACTGAGGAACCGCGCCACCTTCGCATCGGGGCGGTATATTGCTTTAAATCCTCCAAGAAGGCCGGCGGCTTGTTTCCCTTGGGGTGGCGGAGTGTGGTTTTTCATATTAACGTGGTTTTTAGACCGCAGCATCATCCTGTTTACTATACCGGGATGGGGTATAAAATACTAGGGGAGCCGGTTAAAAAGCCTCCTGGAAGACCTCCCGGGGTTTTACACCGCGCTCAGAACTTTTTCCCGCCATACCGATAGCTTCCTTCGGGCGTATTCCGGATAATTTTCCGGCCAAAGGAGGGCGCCGGAAGGGGACAGAAGGTTTTTCTTCCTGACCGCTTTCCGGTTTACCTGCAATCGGATTTATCAGCCGTGAAAACCGCATTTATTCGGGAGAACAGGGGGAAATTTCCCTGATTTCCTCCAAAAATTCGACATATTTTTTCCTTCTTGTTGTATCTATCGTTATTTTGGAGTATGCTCTAAGAAGTAAATTGTAGTTTTTTTTGAAGTTTGGGGGTATATTATGAAATTACGGTTACGCCTTACGCTGATTACTGCCGTATTGCTTGTGGTGGCCGTGGCGGGGGTATCGATTGTTTTGCTCGTGCGGGCGCGGAGCATGCAGACTGAAGCGGCTTTTGACAATTTAGAAGGACTTACCGGCCGCTATTCCGTGATGATGCAGAACCGCTATGAAAATTACCTGTCCGTTGCCAAAACCCTGGCGGATATCATGAATTCCTATGAGGGGGTCCCCGTCGCGGAGCGGCGAGCCCGCTATGATAATACGATGTTATCGATCATGGAATCTAATCCCAATTTCATAGGAATGTTTTCCATTTGGAAACCCAACGCCGTTGACAATAATGACGCGGCATTTACCGATGATTCGGGGACCGATTCATCGGGCAGGTATATGCCCTGGTATTCCCGCAGGTCGGGAAACCTGGAAAAGCTTGCCCTGTCGCAGTACGAGTATTACAACGATGTGGTTGCCAACATAGACATCACCGATCCGGTCATAAGCCTCCCTTATAGGGCTCAAAATGCCGGGAAATCGATCCTTGGCACCAGACTTTGTTATCCCATCATTACCGATCAGGGCATCGTGGGGCGGGTGGGGATCATGGTGGATCTCACCGCGTCTTCCGAGATCATTTCCCAGATAAAACCCTACGGAAACGGCCGGGCGGTTATGTATGCCACCGATGGAACCATTGTGGCCCATTATGATCCGGCCCAGGTAGGGGACAAGATAAGCGATGTCAATTCCCTTAATGTTCTCGGCCAGCAGGCGGTAAATGACACCCTGGAAACCCTGAAATCTGGAACGCCGAATTCGGGACAAAACAACGGGCGGATATTTGAAAGCTATCCCTTTTACGTGGGGGGTGTAAAAACCGCCTGGACGATTCTTACCTCGGTTCCGGACGAAGACGTATTCGCGGCGGTAAATCGGCTCACCCGAATTGCCATTATTATTATCGTTGTCGCCATCATCATCGCCGGGGTGATCACCTTCGTTGTGGCCGGTACTATCGCCAAGCCTATCGTCAAGGTAGCCCTTACTCTGAAGGATATTTCCGAAGGGGAGGGGGACCTGACTAAGGTCATTGATGTGCAGTCCAACGACGAGATTGGCGATCTGGCAAAATACTTCAACATGACCCTGGAAAAGATCAAAAACCTGATAGTCGCCATCAAGCACCAGACTGTGGCGCTCTTTGATATTGGGAACGAACTGGCCAGTAATATGACGGAGACCGCCGCGGCGATTAACCAGATCACCAGTAATATCCAGAGCATCAAGGGCCAGGTGATAAACCAGAGCGCCTCCGTAACCGAAACCAACGCCACCATGGAGCAGATCACCATAAACATTGACAAACTTAACAGCAATGTTGAGAAACAAAGTTCCAGCGTATCAAAATCCTCCAGTGCCATTGAGGAGATGATCGCCAATATTCAGTCAGTGACCAACACCCTGAACAAGAATACGGAAAGCGTACAGGACCTTCTGGAATCTTCTGAGGTGGGCCGTACCGGACTTCAGGAAGTAGCCGCCGACATCCAGGAGATCGCCCGGGAGTCCGAAGGGCTCCTGGAGATCAACGCGGTAATGGAGAACATCGCCAGCCAGACTAACCTCTTGTCCATGAACGCCGCCATTGAGGCCGCCCACGCCGGGGAAGCGGGGAAGGGCTTCGCGGTGGTGGCTGACGAGATCCGTAAATTGGCGGAATCCAGCAGGGAACAGTCAAAGACCATCAGTACGGTGCTCAAGAAGATCAAAGACTCCATCGATAAGATCACCAAGTCCACAGACAACGTTCTGAATAAGTTCGAGGCCATCGACGGCGGGGTCAAAACCGTTTCCGAGCAGACCGAGAACATCCGCAACGCCATGGAAGAGCAGAGCGTGGGGAGTCAGCAGATTCTGGAAGTAATCGGACAGCTTAACGAGATTACCCAGATGGTAAAGGGCGGTTCCGATGAGATGCTGGAAGGGAGCCGGGAGGTTATTACCGAAGGGAAGAATCTGGAAATGGTAACCCAGGAGATCACCAACGGGATGAACGAGATGGCCACCGGCGCGGATCAGATCAATGTGGCCGTGACCAGGGTGAACGATGTCAGCGAAAACAACAAGGAAAGCATCGATGTGCTGGTCAGGGAGGTAAGCCGCTTCAAAGTGGAGTAAGCCAAGCCCGGCGCTAAAACACTAAGGGCCCCCGGCGGTATGAGGCCTGGATTTATGGGAACCTCCTGAAGCCCCCTGGCTGGGTTTCTGAACCAGACCCTTACACCGCCTTTTCCACCAGCTCCGTCAGGAGGGGCATAAGTTGTTTCTTACGGGATACCACCTCTTTCAGCACATAGATTTCCCCTTCGATAATGGGAAAGTTGATATGGGTGGTAAAGGATTTTTTGCCGGCAACAAAAAGCAGGGAATTCAGCACGGTCACATCGGTCACTAAGAGGGCGGAAAAAAGATAATCCTTCGCGGTCCGGACTTTTTCCAGGGCCGTGGAAATTTCAGTCTGCCGTCTCACCAGCGCGTCAGGATTATCGGTCTCGATCTGGCTGACTGAAAAAGTCATACCTTGTTCGGTGTATTCCTTCATATCCAGTTTGATCAGTTCTTCTCCGGTCAGGGAATTAACCTGATTCGAGATGGTCTGTATATCATGCCCCAGGCATTTAATGTCCAGGCCGGTAATGGAAGCAAGGTATTCGGCGGTTTCTATGTCCGTTTCTGTCGTGGTTGCCGACTGTAAAGCCAGGGTGTCGGCGATAATGCCGCAGAGCAAAATCGAAGCGATGCCCTTTTCCAGGGGAACCTTCTGTTCCCGGTACAGGTTGGTAATGATGGTACAGGTGGCTCCCACCACCCGGTTGATAAAGGTTATGGGGTACCGGGTGGAAAGGTTCCCCAGCCGGTGATGGTCGATCACCTCCAGGAGCTTGTAGTTTTCGATTCCCTCAATGGCCTGGCCCGGCTCATTGTGATCCACCATGATCACTTCCACATTCGGCTCCTTGATAAGGTCCCCCTCAAAAACAACCCCCCTTACCTTACCTTCATCATCGGCAACGGGCAAACAGCGGGAAGGCATCTTGGTAAGGACCTCCCGGAACTTCCATACCGGATCGTTCAGGTGGATCAGGGGGACCGTACCGTCCCCCAGGGTACTTGCCGGCACGGAATAGATGATCAACATCGCTGTGGAGGAGGTGTCAAAGGGACTTATCAGCACGGTTACTTTGTTTTTTTCCGCCAGTTCCGTCAGTTCCCTGGAAAGGGTGGTTCCGCCGGAAAGGATCAGCGCCCGGACTCCTATTTCAATGCAGCATTTCTGGATATCCCAGCGATCTCCCACAATAACCAGGGCGTTATCGGTACCTTCCGCCTCCAGGTGGTTTTTAAAATGCGCCGTATATGATGCGGCCACCACGATGGGGGATTTTCTGAGTTCGGCGCCGTTGAAGAGGGTAACCGGCTGGGCATGGATGGTTGCCGCCAGGTGATCCAAGGTAAGGGGAAAGGAGGATTTTTTTCGGGGATTGATATGGTTGATAATATACCGGCTAAATCCCTGGTAGTGGAGCATACTCCGGTAGACCCCGTTCCGATCCACAATGGGAAGTACTTTGGAATTGTCCTTTTGCATCAGTTCCAGGGCTTCCCATACGCTGGCATCCTCCTTGACGGTTACCGCCTGCCCGGAAATATAATACTTCGCCTTGGGGATCAGATCCGGCAGATACTCCGGTACCGGTACGCCGAAGCGTTCAAAGATATATTCCGTCTGAGGGTTTATTTTTCCTGCCCGGGCGGCTATAACCCTGTTTTGCCCCTGGATCTGTTTGAGCCGGGCGTAGGCCGCGGCGGAAACCACAGAATCCGTATCCGGGTTCCGGTGTCCTATTACATAAACGGTTTTTTCCATACTTGTACTATATATGACCCCTGGTGTTTTTTGTAGAGTTTTTTCTATAATCAAAGGAAAAATAAAGGATAAAATTAGTTTTCTAAAGGAAATGTCTCCCATGCCCCGGGTGTATTAAAGACAAATACTTTTCCGGGATCAGGTAAACCGAATCTGGCTTATGGTCAGTTCCACCGCCTGTTTCAGTTCCTTGGCGGAGGGACGCTTGAGGACCACCAGACGGAAGATGGCGGATTCGATAAGGCCATAAAGGAGATCATCCGCGGTACGTACATTCACCGCTTTGATTTCCCCGGAACGGATTCCCTCTATCATCATAGTGGCAATGATGTGCCGCAGCCGCAGGGTCCGCCGGCGGACCCTGATTTCGGGATCCGCGTCACTTTTGGAGAGGTATAAGAGGAAATCCAGGATGACCCGGAGGAGCCGGCGGTTTTCTTCCAGCCGGTCCAGGATCAGGGAGATAACCTGAAGGAGTTTATCGGAACAATTCAAACTCTTATTTTCCCGTACCCCGGTGATATCCTGCTCCAGTTCTCCCAGGAGCTGTTTTATACTGTAATTGAAGATGTCCCGTTTGTTTTTAAAATAAATATACAGAGTTGTCCTGGTAATTCCACAGCGATCGGCGATTTTTTGAAAGGTGGCGTTCTCAAACCCTGCTTCCATAAAAATATCCAGGGCCTTTTCCAGAATTTCCCGCCTCCGTTTTTCATGTTCTACCACAATGGACATAGGCATTTTCTCCAGGGTTATATCAAAATAGATCGAAGCTTTTTCAAAATGTCAAAAATTGAAAAAGCAGCCTTAAATTTAAGCGGAAAAGCGGGCCTTAGGCAGCTTTTCCCCAAGCTTTTTTCAAAACCAATTGAATTTTGCAAAAGGTTTGAACTTTTCTATAATATCCGAGGCAGTTTCAAAATGTCAAATTTCGGCCTCCGGTTTTTAAACATTCCCGGTCTACAGCTTATTATATTCATAAAAATACGAGGAGATCGCCCCGTTGGTTATTTTTCTCAGACTGTCGGCTTTCCGGCCGAAATGGGACTCAAATCCGGGATGATCCGTGATAAGACCGAGTTTCCAGCCCGGAAAGTTTTCGGTGAGGATTCCCATTTTCCGGTAGAGGGCCTCCGCCTCCTGAGGGGCCCCCAAACGTTTCCCATAGGGCGGGTTGGTAATAATGAAACCGTGAGGCTCCGGCGCCCGGGTCTTCTCCATGGGAGTAAGGCGAAAATCAGGCAAAGGGAATCCCTTCTCCGGCATCCTGAGCCGCATGCCCCGGAGCGGATTTTCCCCCCGGGCCAGTTCATAAGCCCGGATCAGGTTGGACTTTGCCTGGGAAACCGCCCGGGGATCAGCATCACTCCCGTAGATACGGATGGTATTTTCAAAATTCACCTTTGCCAAAAGCTCTTCCCGGATGGTCCTTTCCAGGGCCGGATCCCCCAGGGATAGACCCGACAGTGCAAAAGACCGCCCAATCCCCGGGGCCATATCCCAGGCGTAGATTAACCCCTCCAGAGGAATGGTGCCGGAACCGCAGAAGGGATCGTAGAGGGGAAATTTCCGCTTCCACCCGGAGAGGAGCAGCATGGCGGCGGCAATAGTTTCCCTGAGGGGGGCCGTGCCCCCTTCGCTGCGGTACCCCCGTTTAAAAAGAGGGGCTCCCGAGAGGTCCAGTAGTAGAGAAACTTGATCTTTTTCCAGGTATACCCGTAGTTCCGCCTCATCCCCATCGGGGAGCCGATGGACGCCATAGGCCCCGCAGAGCCGGTCCGCGGCGGCCTTATGGACCACCCCCTGAATGCTGGTAACCGCCTCCAGCCGGGACCGGTTTGACCTGACCTTGGAAACCGTGAGGCCCTTCTCCCGGGGGATGAATTCTTCCCAGGGAACCCCCCGGCTTCCCTCAAAAAGTTCCTCAAAATCCCGGGCTTCAAACCGGGCGGTTTCCAGAAGAAGGCGATCCGCGGTCCGAAGAGCCATCAGCGCCCGATAAAGCCCGGCAAGATCCGCCTCAAACCGGACCCGGCCAAACCCCGAATCCAAAATTCGGAATTTGAGTTTTTTGAGCTCGTTGGAAGTCGCCCGTTCCGCCCCAACGGCACACAAGGCCACGGCAATCCACATAAAATCACTGTACCAGTAAAAAACCGGTTGTACAATTGAGCCGGGTTCAAATAATGAATAATGAAATATTAATAATGAAGCATGAAGGACAAACCGACCGGCGGCCGTTCCTCTTCCCTCCATTCTTAATTCCCGGTTTACGGGGCGATCCGGAGCCAGGTTAATTCGTGTTTGTTGTGGTACAGGTGGACCACCCTGCCGCCGGGCAGGGCGGCAAAGTCCCGGAGGGTTTCAAAATCCGGTTCACCCTGGAGTTTTATGGTGCATATAAAATTGGCGCAGAGACCCGATTCGAGCCATTTTTTTATCCATTCCAGGAGCCGGGGAGGATAACAGACCACGTCTGAAAAAACCCAATCCAGGGGACCCAGATCCTCGGGTTTCAACGTGAAGGCATCATGCCGGATAAACCGTACCCCCGGCCGGGCGAGGATCCGATCCTCCGGAGGAGAACGGTCCACGGCGATCACCTCCGCCCCGAGTTTGGCCAGTACCCAGGTCCAGCCGCCGGGGCTTGCCCCGGCGTCCAGGCAGCGCTCCCCCGGGAGCGGCCATTTCCGGCAGCGGACCAGAGCCTCTTCCAGTTTCAAGTAGGCCCGGCTGGGCGGCCCCTGTTTATCCTCCTCAAAATGGATGATCCCCCCGGGAAAGGGGCTTTCCGATTTGGCCGAGGCGAGAAGGGTATGATTGTCCAGAAGGGTCCATCCCCCCATGGGAGAATCCGGTAACAGCCAGGGGAAGGGCCGTGGGTTTGCGTTGAGGGAGGGTAATTTTTCTTTGATCAGGGCGCCCCGGCGGAATTGGGTAAAGAGGACCGGCGCCCAATTCCGCTGCAAACTCCGCAGGACCCGGGCGGCTTCGCCGATGGAGTCGAACTCCAGGCGGAAGGGCTCCAGCCATACATTCCGGTTCCATAACGCCGGGCCGGTATAATCGGGGGAATAAAAAAAAGGCCCCCCCAATTCCAGCGGGGACCCAAGCTCGGCTCTTAAATAATGTTCAAACCCCGGAACGGCCTGAAAGACCCGGCCCTTGAGGGGGATCAGGTTCATCTGCCCGTTTCCTCAGGTTTTTTATTGTTTACCAGGCCTAACGCCAGGAAAGATAATCCACATACCGTTGGAACTGCTTTCCCTTGGGAGATTCTCTTATAGCAAATCCCGCTTCAAAAGAGTATCCGCCGGCCCTCATCCACAGGACTTCTACCAGGAGTTCAAAGGGGCTTATTTTTGAGACTTCCTCGGGCAGAATCTCTATTTTATACTGGTGATTAAGTTTGATATCCATAAACATGGTACTCTCGATACCGCAGCCGGTCACACTGATGTCCTTTAACAGGACGGTACTGTCAACGACTTCGGGAATCCTGGCCTGAGCATGGGAGGGATACCGAATTTGTCTTCTTTTTTCTGCCATATCGTTTCTATTATTTCCTATACCGGGGTTTTCGTCAACCGAAAAATTACCGAAGATTCCGGAATTCCCGGCTAATTGGAGGCCCTTCCCCCCAGGGTTACCCGAATTCTTGTGGCTGAGAATCGCGGTTACCGGTGGTTTCTTCATTGACATTTCCTTCCCCAAAATGATATATATTAAAAGGCATGAAGCCCGGTTTTTCCCGTTGGATTTAATCCCCTGGGTTGAATATCGTCCTTTTAAAATCCCATGAAGGGTCTTTAGGTAAGGAATGAAATCCTTTTCTATAACAAGGTTTATCCTGTTTATGGGAGTATCATATTGACCATTGAAGAAAAGTACGAAGCCCTTTTGCGGCTCATCGCCGCCCAGGGCAGTGCGGCGGTGGCTTTTTCCGGCGGTGTGGATAGTTCTTTCCTTTGCCACGCGGCGGCCGCGGCCCTGGGGGACCGGGCGGCGGCCATTACCGTGGTTTCCCCCATGCTTCCTAAAAGTGAAATCGACGGGGCGGTGAATTTTGCCGCCAAGGTCGGTATAAAACATATCCTTGTCGAAGAAACTGAAATTGAGGAAGAAGTGGCGGCCAATCCAAAAGAACGTTGTTATTTTTGCAAAAAAATAGAATTCGGCAATATTCTCCGGGCGGCAAAGGATCGGGGGATCAACACGGTCCTGGACGGTTCCAACGTGGATGACCTGGGGGATTACCGGCCGGGCCTCAGGGCCTTGGAGGAATTACGGATCCTGAGTCCTTTAAGGGAAGTTAAACTTACCAAAGCGGAGATTCGGGAGCTTTCCCGGCGTTTTGAGCTGCCTACCTGGGATAAACCCGCCTTTGCCTGCCTGGCATCCCGGATCCCCTATGGTGAACGGATCGACAAGGAAAAACTTTCCCGGGTGGAAAAGGCCGAAGAGACCCTGAGGGCCTACGGGTTCCGCCAGTTCCGGGTGCGTTCCCACGAACGGATCGCCCGGATAGAGGTGGCCCCTGAGGAAAGGCGGCGTTTTTTTGACGAACAGGTCTTGGATTCCATCTCACAAACCCTTAAATCCTATGGTTTTTTGTATGTGGCTTTTGAATTGGAAGGGTACGTCATGGGGAATATGAACCGGGCGGCCCTCGTATAAAACCATACCGGAGTTTCTTTGAACCGCTTTTTTGAAAGGGGATAACCTTGAAAACATTGCATTTCGACTGTTTTGCCGGTATTTCCGGGGATATGGCCCTGGGAGCCCTGGTGGATCTGGGGCTTGATACCGGTATATTACGGGAAGAACTCCGTAAACTCCACGTTGACGGCTGGAACCTGGAATTTCACCGGGATGAACGGGGAGGTATTTCCGGTACCCACGGGGTGGTGGATCTGGGGGAACAGAAGGATCATATCGCCCATGACCACGAACACCACCACGGCGCTCCGGAGCATCATCATGTCCACCATGATAACGCAAGCGGTTCCGGTGCCCATCATGGGGAACATCGTTCATGGAAGGATATCCGGACCCTCATCGAAGATTCCCGAATTACGGCGGGGGCAAAAAAACGGGCCCTGGATATTTTTACCCGAATCGCCCGGGCGGAAGCGGAAGTCCACGGCGTCCCTGAAGAGGATATCACGTTCCACGAAGTGGGCGCCCTGGATTCGATTATTGATATTGTGGGTGTTGCTATTTGCCTGGATATGCTCAAGCCGGACCGGATTACCTGCGGGGAGGTGGAACTGGGAAGCGGGACAGTTACCTGCGCCCACGGGGTATTGCCGGTTCCCGCCCCGGCAACCCTCATCCTCTGCCGGGGCATACCCGTAAAAACCGGCGGCTTTCCCAAGGAGATGACCACCCCTACCGGGGCGGCGATCCTCGCGGCATCGGTGGATGAGTTTACCACAGCCGGCAGTTTCCGGGAAATTAAAACCGGCTACGGCATAGGGACCAGGAGGATGGAAAAACCAAATCTACTCCGGGTTTCCCTTCGGGAAGATACCGATATTCCTCCCCAAGGGGACTGGCGAATCGAGGAATTGGTTTTGTTGGAGGCCAATATCGACGATATGAGCGGTGAGGCCCTGGGCTTTCTTATGGAAACCCTCTTTGCCGCCGGCGCCCTGGATGTTACCTTTGCCCCGGCGGTAATGAAAAAATCCCGTCCCGGAACCATCGTCTCCGTGCTCTGTCCCCCTAAAAAACTGAATGTCCTCCGGGAGCTTATGTTCAAAAAATCCGCTACCATAGGGTTTCGGGAAACCGAAGTGCGCCGCCTCTCCCTCCGGCGGGCAGAGGATACCCTGGGGGGGGAATGGGGGGAGGCCCGCCGTAAAACGGTGTTCTATGGGGAAAAGCCCCTGCGGTCAAAGCTGGAATACGACGACCGCGCCCGGATAGCCCGGGAGCAGGGACTTTCCCTGGAAGAAGCGGAAGAACTTATCCTGAGGGATCCCCTCAAACGAAAAAAGGAAGAATCCCATGGCGGATGAGGATATAACAGAGATCCTTCGAGCTATCAGAGAAGGAACCCTGTCGGTGGAGGAGGGGAGCGCCCGGATTGCCTCCCGCGGCAGGGATGATTTGGGTTTCGCGGTGATCGATACCTGCCGGGAGGAGCGTACCGGCTACCCCGAGGTGGTATTTTGCGCGGGGAAAAGGGTAGAACAAGCCCTCGCCATCATCACCCGGATGCGGGAGCGGGGGCTTCCCGTACTGGGGACCAAGGCAGGACCGGAACTGGCCGAAGCGGTCCGGGTCCGGTTCCCGGAAGCGGCCTACGATGAGCTGTCCCGGACCCTAACCCTGGGTGTCCCGGCGGGGGAGAGGACCGGCCTCGTGGCGGTGGTGGCCGCCGGAACCTCGGACCTGCCCGCGGCAAAAGAAGCCGCCCTTACCGCGGAATTTTTCGGCAGCCGGGTGGAAATCATTGCCGATGTGGGAGTAGCGGGAATCCACCGCCTTTTTGCCCGGCTCTCAGACATCAGGAAGGCCCGGGTGATCATAGCCGCGGCGGGCATGGAGGGGGCCTTGGCGGGGGTTATCGCGGGACTGGTTAAGGTTCCGGTGATCGCCCTGCCCACCAGTGTGGGGTACGGCGCCTCCTTCGGAGGGCTTTCCGCCCTGTTGGGAATGCTCACTTCCTGCGCTCCGGGTATATCCGTGGTGAATATTGATAACGGGTTTGGCGCCGGGTATCAGGCTAACCTCATAAACCGCCTGGGATCATCCTGATGGACCGGGAGCCGGTGATAGACCGGCTGCCCAAGGCCGCCTTTGTGGCGGTGGTGGGCCGGCCTTCGGTGGGAAAATCCACCCTGGTCAACCTTCTCTGCGGGGGCAAGGTTGCCATTGTAAGTCCCGTTCCCCAGACCACGCGGAACGCCATCCGGGGTATTATCAACCGCCCCCGGGGACAGTTGGTTTTTGTGGATACTCCGGGAATGCATGTTTCGGAAAAAAAACTCAACCAGCGGCTCCTGAACGTAGCGAACCGTTCGGTGGAAGAATCGGAACTTGTCCTCTATGTTTTAGATGCCTCCCGATCCCCCGGCGCGGAGGAGGATGCCGTCGCCGGACGGTTGAGTTCCCCGGCATGTACGGAGCGGACCCTGGCGGTGATAAATAAAATGGATGCTCCGGAGGCGGATTTTCAGCGGATCCGTAATTTTTTAGATCAGAAGCTGCCCCTTTTAAGCCCTTCCCGGTGTTTTCAGGTTTCAGCCCTCAAAAACGAGGGTGTAGACGCCGTGGTGGAATGTCTTTTTGATATTGCCCCTCCGGGGGAGCCCTTTTATCCGGAAGAATATTATACCGACCAGGATGTTTCTTTCCGGGTTGCCGAAATTATCCGGGAAAAAGCCATCAACCGGTTGCGCCAGGAGCTGCCCCATTCCATTTATGTGGAAGTGGCGGATATGGAATTAACCGACGGGGGAAAACGGCTTTGGGTACGGGCCTTTATCCTGACCGAGCGGGAATCCCAAAAAGGCATGGTGGTAGGCAAGGGGGGGGAGGTGATCAAGGCCATCGGGCAGGAGGCCCGGAAGGACCTCAACCGGATCTTCGATTGGAAGGTAGAGCTGGACCTCCGGGTCAAAACCGCCAAGGACTGGCGGCACAACGACCACCTCCTCCGGCGGCTCATCGATCGCCCATAAATAAGCCTGGTTCAAACCCGGATTACTATAACCAACCGGCTTACCGGGCAGGGCTGCTGTTTTGTACGGGCCCTTAAGCGGGGGTCTGCCGGGATAAAAAACGGTCAATCTGGGAAAGGAGTCCGTCAAAGGTATCCACACAGACCAGATCGTTGTGGTCTTTTCTGATCTTTTCCGGGGCCCGGAAAAGACAACCGTTCCCCGCTTCCCGAATCATGGCAAGGTCATTGAAGGAATCCCCCGCGGCAAAAACCTCAATATTAAGGGACTTAAAGGCGGCCACCGCGTGTTTTTTACCATCCCTTTGGCGGAGTTTGTAATCGACGATGGAACCGTCTTCGGCGATCACAAAACTGTTACAAAAAAGGGTAGGGTACCCCAACTTAGCCATCAAGGGCCGGGCGAATTCCTCATAGGTATCGGACAGGATAATAACCTGGGTCCGCTCCCTGAGAATTTTGATAAATTCCTCCGCCCCTTCCAGGGGCGCCATACCGTTAATGACCCTGCGGATATCCCGCAGTTTTAAACCATTTTTTTTTAGCAGTTCCAGTCTGAACCGCATGAGTTTGTCATAATCCGGTTCATCCCTGGTGGTAAGCCGCAATTCGGGGATCCCCGCCGCCTCAGAAAAAGCTATCCAAATTTCAGGAACCAAAACTCCCTCAAGATCAAGGCATATAAGACGCATAAATAAATATAACATGGCGGAAAAGGTACCGTCAATTATATGAGAATAAACTCTGTCCGAACCGGGTGGAACACGAATGCTGCCTGATATAGAGATTAATACCTTATGGACCTATGGTGGTGCCTAAAAAAGCCTCTCCCCGGAGGATTTTTTTTAAATTTTCCAGATTTCGTCCCCCGGCGCATATCACCGTGAGGCCGATTTTTGCGCCGTGGCGGCTTGCCACCGGGTCAAAGGGTACGTTTTTACCAGGAACCCATTCGTCACCGACGAGGGTACGGAATTCCGCCCAGGATAAAGCGATCAGGGGTTTTGCCTCCGGGTTAGTCCGGGGATCATCGCTGCAAACCTGTTCAATATTTGATAGGTTGATAACTTTATCCGCCTGGAACCGTTCCGCCAAGAGTACCGCATCGTAGTCCGAGGAAAATCCCGGTTTCCACCCTGCCGCCACCAGAACCCGGCCGACCAAGGGACCCACCCGGGAAGGATCGGTGACCACCTCCTGGATACACCATTCCCCCATCACCGCTTTGACAAGCTGGGCATTAAGCCGGGTAGCCATAACACCTATCCAATCAGCCTCTTCAGCCGCCGCCGTGGTACTTATTCTGCGGTATGATTGCTGCCAAGCCCGGGCGGGTCCTCCCCCGCCCACCACTAGGATAAAGCGCCGTTTTTCATCTTCCCGCAGAAACTCTCCGATAAGGGATACAAAGTCCTTGAGGAATTGTTCATCCACCCCATCGGGGGCAACAATGGAACCACCCAGGGAAATAACAGTTATCATATACACTCCTTATTTGCCTTATATCAGGATAAACCGGCCCCGCATATCTCGATAGGTTATTAGACTTGTTCGACAACCCGGTTGGGCGGTCTTACCAGTCCTGCAATTTCTCGTCATCGAACCGTTTATTCGAGAGTCTGGTTTAATACCCCGGAGCTCTGCTCCGGGGAGGCTCATTTACCGGCCGCAAAATAGCGATATTTTTAACGGAATTTGTTCGGGAACTGAGGCTTCCGAACAACTCTATTCTTCTATCCGGGTAATTATAACATCTCCCCATTGGGAATCATAGGTAATACCTCCCGAGGATTCTTCCCAGATATTTTGCAGGGCAAAATCCTGTTCCCGGGCCACGGTTTTTCCCCGGACTTCCATTTGGGATAGGACCCGCTCTCCCCGGGAAAAGGCAATATGCCGGTTATCCATATTACCGAAATAATAAGCCGCCCAATCTTGCCGGGGGGCAAAGGCAAAATCAGCCGGAATAGCCCCCGTGCCCAAGGCGGGATCCAAGGGTATCCAGCCAAACCCATCAATCCAAAACTCCGCCCAATAATGGCGGATGACTTCTTGGGATTGACCTATTAAAACCCCCGATACGGGCAGAGCGGGGATACCACCGGCTCTGGCCATGGCACAGAAGAACAGGGCCGCTCCATAGGGATCGGTCCGTTTCCTGTCCAGGGCTTCCAGTACGCCTCCGGTTACGGGTTCCCATCGGATCCCCCCCTGGGTAATAAGCCAATCATATATTTTCCGGGCCTTCAAGTAGGGATTCCTCTCCCGTCCAATAATGGTACTGGTGTGGGACTTAATCAGGGTATGATCCGAAGGGATCAATGGACCGGGAAGGGTATAAACCGTTTCCACGGGAAAAGTACCGCTTTCCTTGATCAACGCCTCTCTGATGTTGGTTGTAACGGCATATACCTCCAGCCGGAAGGAGAGGGTAGTCTCCGTGGTGGTATAGGGGACGAGATCGTTGAATTTAAACAAGACCGTTTCCCGGTAGTTTTCCATAAAAGGCACCCTGGACCAGGACAAAAGCTGAACCAGCGGTTGGGAAGATGAAAGAACCGGCCGGGGAAACCAGAGGTAAAGAGAATGGGGCGTCGGTGCTTCCCTGGTCCGGATACCCACCGTATAACTGAGGGTGTAAGTCTGTTTATCCTCAAAAATTTTGGTCCCGGGTTTATCGGTGATATTAAAAAAAAATGGTTCTGAATTCCCCCTGGAGGTCCGGATCTCAAGATTTCCACGGACCGCGCCGTCGGGCACCCTGACTTGAATTTCCTGGTCACTCCACAATTCATATCCAAAATTGGTATCAAAAACTTCCATCCATGAGGGATCGGCGCCGGGGAGAGGAGAAGCCTCCTCCCGGGTAAAAAATACTCCGCTGGTACCCCGGCTGGAACCAAAATTACTCCCCTGAATGATAATCAAAGCTCCAATAACCGCAGCATTCGGTTCAACCGACAGGATTCTGGGTTTTTTATCTCCATCGGATCCGGGCGCCGGTTGCGGCATGGTGGTTCTATTGGAGATCAGGACAGGATTGCTTTTTTTATTCCCCCTTTGGATATATATAAGGGCGGATTCCCCAAATTCCGGAAGCCGCAGGGAAATTTTTGTATCCGTCCAGTCGATATACGAGGACATGGTAGGAAGGATCTGCGCGATGGTAACATAGGATTTATCCTGGGCTTCCCCAAAATTTTTGCCCAAGATAGTGAGGATCTCTCCCGGTGCTCCAATTCTGGGATTTATAGAAACAATATGGGGAGGAGGAGCCCCGCAGGCGGTAACTCCCCCGGATATACATAAAACCAGGAAAATGACCGGACCTGTGGCTATACGGATTTTATCATTACTCGTCGTCATTACGATCCGGGTTATTTTGGTCCTTTATGTAGGGATGTAACGCTAACCGTATTTCAATATGGGCTTCGTCTGGGGACCTTCTTGAACCAAGAGGGAAAAAATAGATCTGTTCCCCGAATTTCATGGGTATGGTCTGCATGGTCGTTTTATACCGAATTCCTTCATTGGGTACATTAATCCAGATCTGCCCCTGAGCCACCAGTACATTGTTTCCGTCGTTTCTAAAATAAGGGGTAAATTGTACCGCCACCACGATATTTTCCCCCACAAGCCGTAAACCAACGGGTCTTCCGGGAATAGTTACCTTTGAATTCGTCGCGTTCCACACTTCCTGCTGATTTTCTTCTATAACCCGGGCAACGATATCTAATACAACCGCCCGTTCCCGCAACCCGGGCAGCATATCCTCAAGGACCGCGTCCTGAGGGAATATCAAGGTATTGGCGCTTATAAAGAAAATACTTCCCCATAACATCAAAGGTTTAAGGGTCATCAGGGCAATATACTCCTTGCATAGTCCTCTCCCCTGATATACAGCGGTTCACCATAACTCATGAAGCTCTTGCTTTCAGGGAGACGAAGGATAACAATATCGTCCTCATTACTGAGATATTGTAACACCCCCCGGATATCCGAAACCGGGGTTATCCCTTGCAGGTCCAGACCGATCCCATTGGCGGCGATTATTTCTTGAGGGGCCGTCATCGGCGCAGGGCGGTTTAATAAAACCAAGGTAAAGACCACGGCCACTAGGGCCGCCATGGCTGCCGCGAGGGGCAGGGGAATAACAATCGAACGCCGCCAGAGATTTTGCCGGGGTTTTACCCCGGCTGCTTTTTCTTCCAGAGCGGCCAAATTTTCCCAAACCCTGGTCTTTGCCCCTTCCATACGAAAATTGAGGACAGATTCTTCCCCACCGGCGGAAAAAGAAAAAGACCGGTATTGTTCCAATCTGTTTCTACATTCCGGGCATAGAATAAAATGAGCTTCCATTTTTTCTTTCCAGGGAGAGGGGAGTTCTTTATCGTAATACACAGAAAGAATCTGACGATTTGGACACATATTAACCATCCTTCGTTAAGATTCCGGCTAAACGTTCCCGGGCTCTGAATATCCGGACCTTAACGTTCCCTTCGCTTATACCAAGAGCCCGTCCGATTTCTTTATAATTCAATTCACCATACTCTTTTAATATTAATACTATCCGCAAATTCTCAGGAAGTTTTTCCAGAGCCTTCTGAATTTCACTTTGGGTTTCCTGCCTAAGTAAAATCCCTTCCCCGGTTTCCTGGGTTTGAGTAAGTTCCCGAAAGGCCCGTTGATATGCCCTTCGTTCCCGTTCTTTCCGTTTTGCGTAATTTAACGCCGCATTTTTCACTACCCGAATAAGCCAATACTTCGCCTCCTCAGGATTTGGAAAGACCATATTTTTTTCATATAACCGAAAAAAAGCCTCCTGACATAGATCTTCCGCAGCCTCTTCATCGGCCACAATACGATATGCCACGCGAAACAGTATCGAAAATGTGGAATCATAAATTTTACGAAATTCCGACATCGATACTTTCCTATCTATATCCTGAAACAAGTTTTTACCTCAATCGTTACAGCCCTGGGGCTATTTATTCGGAACCGGATCCATATTCAAAAACCAGCCTTCCGGCGGGGTATTATTCACGGCGCCAAAGGGTTCCGGAGGGCCCGTCTTCCAATAGTATCCCCCGCTTTTTCAAGGCATCCCGAATCCCGTCTGCCTTACCAAAATCTTTGTTCTTTTTTGCCTCCCGCCGTTCTTCTATCAGGATTGTAATTTCCTGTATAAAATTCTGATCTTCTTCCCGGTTCCACACCCCCTCCGCCTCCTTTGCCAGACCAAGGCCCAGAACCCGGTCCATGGTAAAGGCCGCCGCCAAAGCCGCTTGGGGAGAAACTTCCGTATCCCGAAGGAGGGTCCATAAACCGGCCAGCGCCTTGGGGGTGGAGAGATCCTCATCCAATGCCGCATCAAAGGCTTCCAGATAAACGCCGGCTTTACCATATTCTCCGGCCTCTGTTTCCTCCAAACCCGGGATACCCCCTGTTTTTTCCGCCAGGGCCTTCACCCGGTCAAGGAGGGATTTCCGGGCATTTCGGGCGCCGTTGAGGGCTTCAAAGGAAAATTGCAGCTGGCTCCGGTAATGGCCCCCCAGGAGAAAGTACCGGTAATCCAAGGGCTCATACCCGGAATCAACCAAAGATTGAAGGGTGAGGAAGCCTCCCGCTGATTTGGACATTTTTCCCTTATCCATCACGAGAAATTCGTTGTGGAGCCAATACCGCACCCAGGGATGTTTACCCGTAGCCGCTTCGCTTTGGGCTATTTCATTGGTATGATGGATGGGGATATGATCGATCCCTCCGGCGTGAATATCAAACTGTTCCCCCAAATATTTGATACTCATGGCGGAACACTCAATATGCCATCCCGGGTAGCCCCGCCCCCAGGGGCTGTCCCAAACCAGAGCTTGATTTTCAAATTTACTTTTGGTAAACCAGAGGACAAAGTCCTGGGGGTTCCGCTTGTTTTTATCCGGCCCGGTCCGGGCGCCGGTCCTGAGTTCCTCCATCCTGAGCAGGGCTAGATCTCCGTAAGAGGGGAAACGGCTTATATCAAAATAGAGGTTCCCCCCGGCAAAATAAGTGTATCCCCGGTCTTCGATTCTTTTTATCAACCCTATCATATCGTCGATATGATCCGTGGCTTTACAAACTACCGTGGGACGCTGAATATTAAGGCGTTCCGTATCATAAAAAAAGGCTTGGGTATAAAAATCGGCGATTTCCAGGACCCCCTTTCCCCGTTCCTCGGCGCTTTTTACCATTTTATCATCACCGCTGTCGTTATCCCCGGAAAGATGCCCTACGTCGGTAATATTCATCACATAGGTCACCTGGTATCCTCGCCGGGTAAGGGTTTTTACCAGAATATCGTGGAGAACATAGGCCCGGAGATTTCCGATATGGGCGTAATTATATACCGTGGGGCCGCAACCGTAAAATCCAATCCGGCCGGGAACCAGGGAATTAAAGACTTGAAATTCCCGCCCAAGGGTATTGTATAGGGTAAGTGCCATGGAACCTCCGGAAAAAAACTGATACCATGTTTTTGATTATGAATACCCTACGAAAAATGATAGAAAAAATCAATACGGAGATAAATTTTACCGGAGAATTGCGCTTTGACGAGTCCATGGCCGCCCATACCACCTTCAAAGTTGGGGGACCGGCGGATCTGTGGATAAAACCCGAGGGGGACCTTTTCCCCCGGTATACGGCGGTCCTTTTAAAACAGGCCTGGTCTTACGGGATTCCGGTTTTTATTTTAGGGGGCGGGGCCAATATCGTGGTTGCCGATCGGGGTATCCGGGGTATTGTATTGGACACTTCGGGGTGGACGGGATGGTCGTTCCTTCCTCCGGCGAATGGGGATCATGGAGCCTGGATCTGTATGGGAATCCGTTCAGGAACTACGGTGGACGCCGCCGCGGAGGCCGCTGCCGGGCTGGGTCTTGGGGGGCTTGAGTTTCTAGCGGGGATGCCCGGGTCTGTGGGGGGGGCGGTATGGATGAATGCCCGGTGTTATGAACGGTCTGTTTCCGACATCCTGATACAAACCGAATTTTTGGATGCCGCCTGTATCCTGCGGGAGGTCCCCTTTCGGGCAGAGGACTTTTCCTATAAAAAGAGCCCTTTTCAGGATATGCCGGGGCTTATCCTTTCTGCCCGGCTCCGTCTGGTTCCCCGGAACAGGGAGGATATCCGGGCGGAAATGGAAAAACACCGCCGGGACCGGGAACGGAAGGGACATTACCGTTACCCCTCGGCGGGCTCGGTTTTTAAAAACAACCGGGAATTCGGGAAACCCACGGGGAAGATTATTGATGAACTGGGATTACGGGGTCTGCGGCAGGGAGGAGCGGCAGTGGCGGACTA
>JAITBE010000124.1 GCA_031283755.1 Spirochaetaceae bacterium | reverse complement strand
ACCACTAACGGTTACCGCCTTAGTAGCCGGTACAGAAAAGGTAACCCCGACAGGAATGGTAATGGCAGAATTAACGTCAAAATTATTTTTAACCTTGACGATTGCGGGATTTACGCTGTCAACCTCTACAGTATTCGCACCAAAGTTCCTATTCAGGGTGTATGCCAGAGTGCTTGCCAACTGCGCCGGCGTGGGGATTGGTGATCCGCCGGGCGGCGATCCACTGGGCGGCCAGCTGTCGTCTTCGGTGCCGGTGTTCCCCTCTGTTGAACTCGTCCCCGTGGGGCAGCCCGCTAAGATCAGTAGTATCATCAGGAGCAAAACAATGGCTCCTATAAAACGACTCTTGTCTTTCATAGAGTCCTCCTTCAAAAATATACACCCGGGACAGATCCCGGGTGTCCCCGGCGCAGGAGTAACCCCGCGCCGGGGGATAAAAAGAGGACTATCGCATTGTTATTATTGCCGGGCTCGGCTATAATTAACCATGCGTTAGTGCAGCCCCGGTGGCAGCGTTTTCTTTGGTAAAGGTGTCGCTACCCCGGGGTCCTCTTTTTAGAGCCCCGATATATCTAGCGGTTGCCCGGCAGTTTGCTCCGCAAAACACCCGGCAGCCTGTATCTTTTTTTCTTAAAAAATTTCTGTTAATTATTATATCACCCTTTGATAAAAAAGTCTAGGTTTTTTTGAAAAAAAGAAAAAAATTAAAAAGCAGTGCCAGGCATCTTATCGGCTAAGACCCGCAGGCTCTAGCGTTAAGAGACAAAAATGGCCGCACGGCTTTTAGGATGGGGGGAAGAGGCCGAGAGATGGGTGGCGTTGCCCTGCGGGGGCCGGAGGTAACGGCGTTTCGGGGGGTATTGAATCAGGGAACCCGCGCTGTCCTACCGGGAGCGCCCGGGGTGGATGATCCTGCTTACGTATTCCCAGGCCTCTGTTGTATACTTTCCGCAGGAGGATATCCGGTGCAGGCGGAAAAACGGTTTACTGAAGGATCCAGGGCCCGGCTCCGGGCGGAAATCGAGGATGCCGGAGGTAATGAGGTGTTTGCCCTGGGGTATTGTGATGAGGCGGGGCTGGTGGCCTCCCTGGAGGTGGCGGCCCGGGGCAACGAGATTTCCGTACTCGCCCTGGACCGGTTCCAGGACCCCTCCCGGCCTCCGGACGTACTCATCCACAACCACCCTTCGGCTTTTCTTACCCCCAGCGACAACGACCTGGTCATCGCTTCCCGGGCCGCCGAGGGGGGGATGGGTTCCTTCATTGTCGATAACCAGGTGGAAAAGGTCTACGTTATTGCCGAACCCACCCGGAGGCGAAAGCGGAAGGATCTGGACCCGGAGCGCCTCTGCGCCGCTCTGGAAGCGGGGGGAGCCATAAGCCGGCGGCTCCCCTCCTACGAGATCCGGGAATCCCAATTGGGCTTGATGCGGCTTATCATCCAGGGTTTTAATGAAGATGCCCTGGTTGCCGCCGAGGCGGGTACCGGGGTAGGGAAGTCCTTTGCCTACCTCCTCCCCGCCCTCGTGTTCGCCCTGGAAAACAATGAACGGATCGTCCTTTCTACCGCCACCATCCCGCTGCAGCAGCAGCTTTTTGACAAGGACATACCGCTGGTGGTATCGGCCTTGAATAAAAAAATTAAGGTGGTCCTCATCAAGGGAAGAGGGAACTACCTGTGCCGCCGCCGCCTGTACGATGCCCTCCGGGAACAGAGCCTTTTCGAGGAAGACGACGGAGATCTCCGGGCCATCCTCGCCTGGTCGGAAATCACCAAAACCGGGAGCCGGTCGGATCTTTCCTTTATGCCCCGGGATGAGCTCTGGTCCCGGATCTGTTCTGAGGTCGATCTCTGTATGGGGATGCGCTGCCCTGAGCGGGAGCGGTGTTTTGTTCTGGCTTTACGAAAAGAATCCGCCGATGCCCGAATTCTGGTGGTGAACCATCATCTGCTTTTCGCGGATATTGCCGCCCGGCGGGAAGGGGCGGGGTATGACAGCACCGTGGTCCTGCCCCCGTACCGGCGGATCGTCATTGATGAAGCCCATAAGACGGAAGATGCGGCCACCTCATTTTTTTCCAAAGAATTCAGCCGTCCGGGTCTCTACCGCCAGTTGGGGCGGCTTTACCTCAGCCGCCGGGGCCGTCAAATGGGTCTCCTCCTCAGGCTTCCCGCGATAAGCGCCCAGGAGCTTGACGATGCGGCGGAGGCTATTGCAAAAACCCGGGATGCCGCCGGCGCTTTGGACGAGGCGGGACTGGACCTTTGCGCCGAAGAGGGGGTCTTCCGGCTTTGTCCTTCCCGGGAGGACCGCTTCCTTCCGATCCTCATTCCCGCTTTGCTGACCCTCAGGAAGTGCTTAACGGCCCTGACAGGGGTACTCCGGTCCCTGGCAGCGTTTGCTGACGACGAAACCGTACCGGCCGATGCGGACCATAACGCCGTACTCTGGGAGGTAAAGGCTGTCCTGAGGCGGCTTGAGACGGTGGCTGCCATTTGCGGCGCCTTTGTGGAATACGTTGAACGTCCCCAAGAGGTTATGTGGATAGAGGCTCATAGAAGTACAGCCGCCGGTGATGACCGGGGCGCCTGGGTGATTTTTACCGTTACCCCCCTGGAGGTGGCCTCTGTTTTGGGGAGCGCCCTTTTTGAGCCCCATAAGACGGTGGTGTGTCTCTCCGCTACCCTCACGGTGGCAGGATCTTTTGCCTATTGGAATAACCGTTCCGGAATCACCCTTGTTCCGGAACGGGAACTCCTTACCGGGCAATTCCCCTCTCCCTTTCCCTATGCCCGGTCGGTACTGCTCGCCGCTCCGGCGGATGCCCCCCTCCCCGATGAAGGGCAATACCAGTCCTTTGTGGATCAGGCGGTTTTGAAACTGACGGAACTCGCCGGGGGATCCACCCTGGTCCTCTTTACCTCCTATGAAGCCCTCAAAAGCGCCTATACCGCCGCGGTTCCGGCCCTGGAAAAACAGGGGATCCGCTGCTTGAAACAGGGAGACGACGACCGGAGCCGTCTCCTCGGCGCTTTTTTGGCGGACGAATCCAGTGTTCTTTTTGGAACCGATTCGTTTTGGGAAGGGGTGGACGCCCCGGGGGACACCCTGCGGATGGTGATCCTCTGCCGTCTTCCCTTCAGGACCCCCCGGGACCCGGTTTTTGAGGCCCGCCGGGAGGCGCTGGAAAAACAGGGGCGGAATCCCTTTATGGAGCTTTCCCTTCCCGAATCGGTGATGAAATTCAAACAGGGCTTCGGCCGGCTCATGCGCCGTTGTGGGGATCGGGGTGTTGTGGCTGTTCTTGACGGGCGGATCCTCCGCAAGCGGTACGGGGAATTTTTCATCCGCTCCCTGCCCAAGACTCGGACCAGTTTTGGGGAATTTTCTTCGATTTTACGGGATGTTGAAAATTTTTTGTTTTCCTGAGAGACCTTCTTTGAAATAATACCGCTTAAAGCAAGTGCAGAAATCCTGGGCCAATCGCTCGGTGTACTTTAAAAATACCTTAAAATCGGATAGACTCCAACAGGGGCAGAAAAGGTGAGCAGCGAAACAAAAACCGTACCCATGGGGATGGACCTTGAAATTCTCGATACTACCCTCAGAGACGGGGCTCAAGGCGAGGGGATCAGCTTTTCGATACAGGATAAACTCGCCGTGGTCCGGGCCTTGGATGACCTCGGGGTAGCCTGGATCGAGGCGGGAAATCCGGGGAGCAATCCCAAGGACGCGGAATTCTTTAGTCTTGCCGGGGGGCTCGCTCTGAGGCATAGCCGGCTCTGTGCCTTTGGGCCAACCCGAAAACCGGGGATAAAGGCCGCCGATGACCCCCAACTCCGCAGTTTACTTGAGGCGAATACGGAAGGGGTGGTAATCTTTGGGAAAAGCTGGGACCTCCATGTAAGCGAGGTGCTTCGGGTATCCCTTGAGGAAAATCTTGCCATGATTTTTGAAACCACCGCCTTTCTTACGTCCCAGGGCCGAAGGGTTTTTTTCGATGCGGAACATTTTTTTGACGGCTGGAAGGCCAATCCTGATTATGCCCTTTCTACGGTAAAAACCGCGCTGGATGCCGGGGCAAAAACCATTGTTCTCTGCGATACCAACGGCGGCAGTTTTCCCGATGATATGACCGCCGGAGTTGGGGCGGTTCTCCAAAAGCATGCAATTCAAGGGGGGGCTGTCGGGATTCACGCCCATAATGATATGGGTCTGGCTATTGCCAATGCCCTGGCGGCGGTTAAGGGGGGATGCCGTCACGTACAGGGGACCTTGGTGGGTTTTGGTGAACGTTGCGGCAATACGAGCCTTGCGGCGCTCATCCCCAGTCTGGAACTCAAATGGGGTTTCCGCTGTCTTCCCCAGGACACGCTGCCCCTGATCGCTGAAACGACCCGGAGGGTGGCGGAAATTGCCAATATCCCGGTCCCCGGAGTGATGCCCTATGTGGGATCCAGCGCCTTTTCCCACAAAGGGGGGATGCACACCGATGGGGTCCTCAAGGTCCGCCGTTCTTTTGAGCACATCGATCCCGCCCTGGTGGGGAACAGCCGGCACCTTTTGATGAGTGAAGTGGGGGGGCGTTCCGCCGTGGCCGAGCGGGCGAAAAAGATCGAGCCCTCCTTTACGAAGGACCACCCGGTGATCGCGGCCATCGCGGAAAAGCTCAAAGTCCTGGAGGCGGAAGGTTGGGCCTTTGAGGGGGCTGATGCCAGTTTTGAGCTTCTGGTCCGCCGGGAGCTGGGCCGGCATACGGGGCGTTCCGAAGAATCCCGGCGGCCCCTTTTCAAAATTCTCGCCTACCGGGTGGTTAGTGAGCATCCTACCGGGGATACTATTGCCTGTTCCCACGCCTGGGTCAAAGTCTGGGTGGAGGATAAGGATGAGATCGCCGCCGCCGAGGGGGACGGTCCGGTGAACGCCCTGGACGGCGCCCTCCGCCGGGCTCTTACCCGGTTCTATCCGGAGCTGGAACAGGCCCGGCTTTCGGACTACAAGGTCCGGGTTATCGACGGCAACGCCGCTACCGCCGCCAAGGTCCGGGTCCTCATCGAATCCACCGACGGGGTGAAAACCTGGAGTACCGTGGGGGTTTCCGAAGACATCATCGATGCCAGCCGTGCCGCCCTGGTGGATTCCATCGAATACAAGTTGATTGGAGATATTGAGCGGAAGTTTCGGGCATATTTATGAGGCCGGGCCAAATAATACCGGGAGGCAGTTTCAATGTTGTGGTCCGCCGGAGAACAGTTGATACACACCCCGCTGAGCGGGTACTATAACATACGGGTCGTCCTGATCCGGGAACCTTAAAGAAACCCAACTGAAAAAAGGAGTCCAAAGAGGAATGGCGAAATACCCCTTTAATACAATTGAGACAAAGTGGCAGAAATATTGGGAGGAACACAAAACCTTTAAGGCGATAGAGGATCCCGCCTTTCCCAAGGAGAGACGCCGGTATGTGCTGGATATGTTCCCCTATCCCTCTGCCCAAGGGCTCCATGTGGGCCATCCCGAGGGGTATACGGCGACAGATATTTATTGTCGTTATCTCAGAATGAAGGGGTACAATGTACTTCATCCCATGGGGTTTGACGCCTTTGGCCTTCCCGCGGAAAACTACGCCATCAAAACAGGAACTCACCCGGCGGTGACCACTGCGGCGAACATCAACAAATTTCGATCCCAGATAAAGGCTTTGGGCTTTTCATACGACTGGGACCGGGAGGTGGATACCTCAAACCCGGAATATTATGCCTGGACCCAGTGGATTTTTCTCAAACTTTTTGAAAAGGGCCTGGCCTACGAGTCGGAAAGCCCCATCAATTG
Source organism: Spirochaetaceae bacterium (assembly GCA_031283755.1). Classification (GTDB taxonomy): domain Bacteria; phylum Spirochaetota; class Spirochaetia; order Treponematales; family Breznakiellaceae; genus JAIRMO01. The sequence goes on along the minus strand of JAITBE010000124.1, from coordinate 7,546 downwards.
GTGTCCCTCCTGTATGACCGGTCTGGCCAACGAAGAAGTCAAGGACGGTCTTTGTGAACGCTGCGGCGCCAAGGTAACCCGGAAGCGGATCCGTCAGTGGATTCTCCGGATCACCGCCTATGCGGACCGGCTCCTCGCGGACCTGGACGGTTTGGACTGGCCCGAACCGGTAAAACTCATGCAGCGGAACTGGATAGGCCGTTCCGAGGGGGCCAATGTTTTTTTTGCCCTGGAGGGACATCCCGATAAACTCGAGATATATACCACCCGGCCGGATACTCTTTTTGGGGTAACCTACATGGTTTTGGCCCCGGAACATCCCCTGGTGGAAAAAATCACCACGCCGGAGCAAAAGGCCGCGGTTACCGCCTATTTGGACGCGGCGGCCAAAAAAAGCGATCTGGAACGGACCGACCTGGCCAAAATCAAAACCGGGGTTTTCTCCGGGGCCTACGCGGTGAACCCGGTAAACGAGGAACGGATCCCCGTCTGGATTGCCGATTATGTCCTCATTTCCTACGGGACCGGGGCTATCATGGCGGTCCCCGCCCATGATGAACGGGACTGGGAGTTTGCCAAGACCTTTAATTTGCCCATAAGGTTAGTGGTGAGTAGTGGGAAGGTAGAAGCGGGGAAGGATTATTCCGGGGAACCGGCGGAATGTACCGCCGCCGATGGCTGGTCGGTGAATTCCGGTCAATTTAGCGGGCTCCCCACGGCGGAGGCGATCAAAAGGATCACCCTGTGGCTTGAGGAAAAAGGCATTGGGAAAAAGGCGGTGAATTACAAGCTTCGGGACTGGATCTTCAGCCGCCAGCGGTACTGGGGGGAGCCTATCCCGGTGGTCCACTGCGAACACTGCGGGAAAGTCCATGGTTCTGCCATCGTTCCCCTGCCGGAGACAGAACTGCCCCTGACCCTGCCTGAGGCGGAGTCCTACAAGCCCACGGGCACTGGGGAATCTCCCCTGGCCCTGATCGGCCATTGGGTAAAAACCACCTGTCCCCGTTGCGGCGGGCCTGCCAAGCGGGAGACCAATACCATGCCCCAGTGGGCAGGTTCCTGCTGGTACTACCTCCGTTACCTGGATCCCCATAACCAAAGGGCTTTTACGGATCGCGCCGCCGTGGATTACTGGGCCCCGGTGGACCTCTACGTGGGAGGTACGGAACACGCGGTTCTCCACCTCCTCTATGCCCGGTTTTGGCACAAGGTCCTCTACGACTTAGGTCTTGTAAACACCCCTGAACCCTTCCAGCGGCTGGTAAACCAGGGGATGATCCTGGGGGAGGACAATCAGAAGATGAGTAAAAGCCGGGGAAACGTGATTAATCCCGACGACATCATCAGAGAATACGGCGCAGATGCTATGCGGGTCTACGAGATGTTCATGGGCCCTCTGGAAGTAACCAAGCCCTGGATCACCGCGGGGCTCGTGGGGGTTTCCCGGTTTCTGGAACGGCTCTGGGCCGTCAGTGAAAAACCCGTGATTGAAGATCCCGTTACCGGATCAGGGGAAATTCCCCCCCAATGGACAGGATTGGTCAGGCTCCTCCACAAGACTATCAAGAAAGTGAGCGCCGATACCGAAACGCTGAATTTCAACACCGCCATCAGCGCTATGATGGTTTATTCTAATGAACTGGCCAAATTAAGGGAGATTCCCCGGGACCTCTGGGAACCCCTGGTATTGATGATCGGCGCCTATGCCCCCCATCTGGGGGAGGAACTATGGGAAAAACTTGGCCATACCGAATCGGCATCCAAATCTCCCTGGCCCGGTTACCATGACGCTCTTACCCGGGAGGAGGAGCTTACTATCGTGGTTCAGATCAACGGCAAGATCCGGGACAAGTTTGTGGCTGCGGCGGGGACTCCCCGGGAGGAGTTGGAGAGAACCGCCCGGGCCATGCCGGGGATCCGCAGGTGGACCGAGGGGCAAACCGTGGTCAAGGTGATCACCGTGCCGGATAAGCTGGTCAACATGGTGGTAAAGCCCTAGGGCTTGGTATCAATATGCTTCTTATCCCATAGCAGCCCGCCGGTTCCGTACGATACGGAGGGTTTCCTGTAATTCCTCTTTTTGTTTTCCGGCGATAAATCCCTTGATTTTATCCAGGCTCCCCTCAAACTGTTCGATGCGGCGCAGTAATTCCACTCGGTTCTCCAAAAAAATTTCGGTCCACATGGGAATATTGAGCATTGCTATCCGGGTAAGGTCTTCAAAACTCCCCCCTCCAAAGCGGGTAATCTCTTGATCACTTTCACAATCAATAAGGGCCGCGGCAATAACGTGGCAGAGTTGGCTGGTAAAAGCGATTTTCCGGTCATGTTCTTCCGCCGTGGTACAGGTGATCCGGCCAAAACCCATCCGGTAGATCAGGGTTTTAAGAAATTCCAGATTTTCACGTTTGTTCCGTCTCAGGGGGGTAAGAATATAGTTTTTCCCGTGAAAATCACATTTTTTTGCGTTGTTATATCCGCCTTTTTCGCTCCCCGCCATAGGATGCCCCGGGATAAAGTCCAGATCATCCCGGAGGGTGGTTTCCATAGCCTCAACGATGGGTCCTTTAATACCGGCAATATCGGTGAGCAGGGTTCCGGAACGAAAGTCCCCCATCCGCTTTTCCATAAATTCCAGCAGGGTAGCGGGGTTAAGGCAGAGAAAAATCATATCGCAGCCTTTGAGAATGGGTTCCGGCGAGGTGAATCCCTCATCGATCATCCCATCTGCCCGGGCAGCTGCCAGGGTATCTTCGTCGATGTCGCAGCCCAGGATCTGTCCCCGGCTCCCCGGAGGGATAAGGCCGCCGGACCGCAAAGCCATGGCTATGGCGCCGCCCATAAGCCCAAGTCCAATGATCCCCACAGTGTTATTTTCGATTGTCTTCATGGTTAGATGATCCGGCCTTCAAGAAGGGCATATTTTTTTAAGGATTCCATAAGAAGGGTGAATTCCTCCGGGGTGATGGATTGTTCCCCATCGCAGAGGGCGTTTTCCGGATCATTATGGACTTCAATGATGATACCGTCGGCTCCCGCTGCCAGGGCGGCCTTGGCCATGGAGGGCACCATCCATGCAAGGCCCGTGGCATGGCTGGGATCCACGATTACCGGGAGATGGCTCTGTTTTTTCAGGACCGGAATTGCCGACAGATCCAGGGTGTTCCGGGTAAAACTGCCGAAGGTACGGATTCCCCGTTCACAGAGGATGATCCGGTCGTTGCCTCCGGCCATAATATATTCCGCAGCCATGAGGAGTTCCGTTAAGGTAGAGGCATAACCCCGCTTGAGGAGTATGGGCTTACGGCTTCTCCCCAGCTCTTTAAGGAGGGTAAAATTCTGCATATTCCGGGCTCCTACCTGGATGATATCCACATCCTCAAAGACTTCAAGCTGGTGGTTTCCCATAAGTTCGGTTACAATAGGCAGGCCCGTTTCTTTTTTTGCCTCCAGGAGCAGGTCTAACCCTTCGCATCCCAAGCCTTGAAAACTGTAGGGACTGCTCCGGGGTTTAAAAGCCCCGCCCCGGAGGAAGGCCGCACCGGCTTTTTTTACTGCCCCGGCTACTTGGAGGATCTGATCCCGGTTTTCTACCGAACAGGGGCCGGCGATGATACCCAGGGAAACTCCTCCGATACTCCGAATAATACCATCCGGTCCAGGTACCTCAATCCGGGTATCCTCGGGATGAAAAAGCCGGTTGGCCCGCTTATAGGGTTCCTGTACCCGGATAACCTTTTCCACCAAATGGTGCGCCCGCAGGGCTTCGGCGTTGATCCCCTGGGTATCCCCCACCAGGCCCAATACGATTCGGGAAGAACCCTGGGAATAATGGACCTTTACCCCCTGTTGTTCAAGAAAAACCGTAAAGCTCTGCACTTCTCTTTTTTCCACTCCCGGTTTTAAAGCAATAATCATGATAACCTCCTGGTTGTTTTCCGGGATTTAAAACCCCGCCGGACATAAAAAAAGGGAGACTCCGGCTAATTTGCCCCGGAGTCTCCCTGGATTATCAGGTTTTTACCTGTTTTAGGTTTTTAACCTAAAAACCTCAGGCTCCGCGGGATTTAAGGGCCGGTAATAATAGGAGTAATAATTGAAAGAAAGAGAAAAACCAGCCCGGTAACCGGTGATAAAAAATGTCTGGCAAGCCGCGGAATTAAACATCATATTTCCTTATGTTAGTTGAGTATAAATACGGAAAAAATATCTGTCAATGGCCCGCAAAATAAAATCCAGCCGAGAACCTGTTGAGAAATGCCTTTTTTTCTCTTATGATAGGGTCATGGAAAGCTTGAGCCGCCTCTCTGTTCCCAACCCTCTAGGGGCGCCGGTCTATTACCGGGAAACCCTCTCCAGTACCATGGATGAGTCCCGGCGCCTGGCCGCCCGGGGGGAGCCCCATGGGACGGTACTCTGTGCCGGTCTTCAAGAGGCGGGCCGGGGCCGCAAAAGCCGGCCCTGGATCACGGCGGCGGGGGAAAGCCTCCTCTTTACGATTCTGCTGCGGTATCCTTCTTTTTCCGCCCTGCCCCGGGCCATAACCCTTAAGGCTGGGCTCGCCCTTTCCCTGGCGGTGGAGGATTTTGCCCCCCCTCTTTTCGGCCGGGTCCGGGTAAAATGGCCCAATGACCTCATGATAGACTCCCGGAAAGCCGCGGGGATCCTCACCGAAGGGGACGGGGAAACCGTCTATATCGGCATGGGGGTGAACGTGGCCCAAACCGGTTTTCCCAAAGCCTTCCGGGCTAAGGCCACGAGTTTAGCCCTGGCCCTGGGGGACCCGGCGGACCTGCCGGTTTGCGGAACGGAATGCCGGTTTCTCCTCCTGGAAAAGATCCTTCCCCGGCTTTACCAGGAACTCACCTTCCCGGAGGCCGGGGACGAAACCTGGCGGGGGCGGCTTGAGGACAGGCTTTATAAAAGGGGTTGTCGGGTACGGTTTTTTCCCGGAGGGGCCGATTCAGGCCGCTTGGTGGAAGGGACCTTGGAAGGCATAGATACCGAAGGAGAACTCCTTATCACCCCCTGTGGCGCATCCGGGCCTGTACCCTTTACTACCGGGGAACTGGATGTATATGCCGCTTCCCCGGAATAATGCTTGCTTTTACTGGATATGCCAAAATCAGGCGCGGGTACCTCGGGCGTTAACCTTTTCCAAAGGCGGTAGCGTAAAGCCGTTTCAGCAGGGATGTTATTTTATTACCGTATTCCTTATCCGTGGCCCAGGTTCCGGCCAGGCCCTGGATCTGTGGGGCTGATCCGTAGCGGACCCAGTGGTAACGGGGATCTACCAGGGTCTGTTTGAGGGGTTCGTCCGTGGCATAGGCCTTGAGGTGCTGTATATGGGCCCGTACCCCGGTACGGGGATCGGGAAACCATTCCCCGTTTTGGCCGGGACCAATGGCGCCGAGGCCGCAAAAGTTGTTCATATCCGGCGTTACCAAGCCCCCAAAACGGAGAAAACCCGTTTCCAGGCACATCTGGGCAAAGGCTAGGTCGTGGTTAACCCCTTCAACGGCGGCTTCTTCCACGTAAATTTTGGCCAGGGAAAGAACAAAATCATCGTCTGCCTGGGGATTTGTCTTTTCCAAAAACACGAAAAGTTTTTCCGGTGCCACCAGTCCCTTCCCCAGGATCTTCTCCGGTACCGTGGGAATTGGGGGGGGTTCAACTGGTACCGATACCGGTACCGGTACTTGTATCGATACCGGTACCGACACTGGTACGGTTTCAGGTTCTTTTGGTCCCGCAAACCGGGCGGTGGTACAGGAAGAAAAAATCACGAGAATACTGAAAAAAATGATAAGCTGGCATCGTATAGAGTTTTCCATATCATTCTATCGGTTTCTTTATTTATAATATTGAAATATTTCAAATTTTCACATATAAAAAGGCCCAATAGAAGTAAAATTCAGGCGAGATCCATATATACGGCATGAAAAAGGATCGTTTTTTAGTTTATGATACCAGTGACGAAAAGTTTTTGATATCCGGACCCCGTTCCCTGCCCTTGTCCCAGCGACCCCGGGAACGGCTGATCAAATTTGGGGCGGAAACCCTATCGGACCGGGACTTGTTGGCTATACTCCTCAATACGGGGGTTAAGGGAAAAAACGTTAGTACCCTGGCGGAGGAGCTTCTTAACCGGCTTGAACAGGATAAGGAAATTCCTCCGGTTAAGGAGCTTATCCGCTTGACCGGGGTAGGGGAGTCTAAGGCCGCCGCGGTGGCGGCTATGCTGGAATTCGGCCGGCGGCGGTGGGGTATGACGGGTGCTAAAATCACTTCCCCCGGCGATATTTTTACTACCGTACGCCACTATGCGGACCGCCGGCAGGAACGGTTTATCTGTCTTTCCCTAAACGGCGCCCACGAGGTCCTGGCGGTCCGGGTGGTCACCATCGGCCTCGTAAACCGGACCATTATCCATCCCCGGGAGGTATTTGCCGATCCCATATCGGACCGAAGCTGCGCAATCTGCGTAGCCCACAACCATCCCTCGGGAGAGCTTCAACCTTCCCCGGAGGACGACGAGGTTACCTCAACTCTCTGGAAGGCGGCAAAGATTCTGGGTATCCGGTTCCTGGATCATATTATTTTTTCAGCAAAGGCCTATCTCAGTTACAGCCAGACGGGCCGGCTTCCCCGGGAGAGTTGATCCCATGTCCACGATAATAGGATTCCCCTTGTACAAAGATGACCGTACTTATAGTCTTCGGCTTTGCCAGGGGCGCTTTGATGAGGTCCGCCTTTTGGATTAATGCGGTGTCAATGTATATCATAGGATCCTCCCGATCTGTCAAATCCTTCCCAGAAAGATAAGCGAATTAGAATGGCTCACCGGATATTCCCTTATTTCGAGGGTACGCCCGTCAAATCTAATCCTCACTTTTATGCCCCGGCTGGTTTCATTTATAAACGTTTTTAGCATACGATCAATAATTTCCTGTTCGACGGGTGAATTTGTTCCGGGGTTGATGTAAAGGATGCCGTCAAGATGTAGTATTTTTTCTTCCGGCGTTTTGCCGGTACGGGAATAGATCCTTCCGGCGCTTTTTACGGGATCGATAAAAAGTGAAAAACTGTTGTCCGCCCTTGCGGAAAAAACCGATTCTCCGATGGAAAAATACCATCCAAAAAGTTCCGGTTCTTTCCCGGACGGGACAAACGATAAAACCGCGGGTATTTGTACCCGCCCTAATCCTGTTCCCGGACTAAAGAAGGTTCCCGGTATGACACGGGGTAAACCGGCAATGTCCCAATAATCAAAGATGTTTTCAGCATACCAGGAGGGGAAAGTTATTTCCGCCATGTTTGAGATGTTTGAATCTGTTCCCGGAAATTCTTTTGCCAGTTCACTGTAACAGCGCAGCCGTACTTCCAGTAATTCAAGGATTTTTTCATATACCCATATACGGACGTTGGACGTGGTATATACATAAGAACTGTTCGCCAAAACAACCCTTTCCCCAAAGCCGGTAACGGTACGGATCTTCGGTACATCCACAAAACGCAGCGGGGTAATAAAGGCGATGTAGTG
>JAITBE010000058.1 GCA_031283755.1 Spirochaetaceae bacterium | reverse complement strand
CTCACCCCCGCCTCCAGCTGCTGCCGGCGGCATCCATGCCGCCTTTTCCTCCCTCCGGTCGGCGCAGCTTCCGGTTCGAATCCCTCCTTGGGGGGCTTTCTATGACTTTTCGGAGAGAGAGGGATTCGAACCCTCGGAACCCTTAGGGTTCAACGGTTTTCGAGACCGCCCGATTCGACCGCTCTCGCATCTCTCCTATAACAACCTGATCGCCTTCCGCTCGCAAACCTCCTGTTTGTTCGCTCCAGGCCGGGGTTCAGCCTTGACGGGGCCATCCCTGGCCCCTTTTCTTCCCAAGGGTCAGCAGGCTGAACCCTTCGAATCCTCTAAACTACTCGGGTGATTTTACACCTCCATGCTTTAATTTTACTTTTGTTTGAGGCTGAGAGGATTCGCCTTCCGCTCGCAAACCTCCTGTTTGTTCGCTCCAGGCCGGGGTTCAGCCTTGACGGGGCCATCCCTGGCCCCTTTTCTTCCCAAAGGTCAGCAGGCTGAACCCTTCGAATCCTCTAAACTATTTGGGTGATTTTACACCTCCATGCTCTCGTTTTACCTTTGTTTGAGGCTGAGAGGATTCGAACCTCCGACCGTCAGATCCGCAATCTGAAGCTCTATCCAGCTGAGCTACAACCTCTTACCTATATGGCGCGTCGCCATGGGTCAAAATTTTCGAAACATCTCCTTATCCGGATTGGAGCCATCTTACCCGGAGAATTTAGTATAAATTAGGATGTTCGGCGTGTCAATAAGCCTATAACTGCAGCCGCTCGGCGTGATGATAGGCTTCGGCCCGCAGGGTTTTGACGGATTCGTCCCCCAGGTAGTCGTCGAAGGGCATCATCCGGTCAATGATGCCGGCGGGGGTGATTTCGATGATCCGGTTGGCAATGGAATTGACGAATTCGTGGTCGTGGGAATTAAACAGGATAACCCCGGTAAATTCCAAAAGACCGTTGTTCAGGGCGGTGATCGCCTCCAGGTCCAGGTGGTTGGTGGGTTCGTCGAAGATCAGGACGTTCGCCCCGGAGAACATCATGCGGGCCAGCATACACCGGACCTTTTCCCCCCCGGAGAGGACGTTTACCGGCTTAAGGGCCTCCTCCCCGGAAAAAAGCATCCTCCCCAGGAAGCTCCGCACATAGGTCTCATCCTGGTCCGGGGAATAACCCTTGAGCCATTCGGTGATGGAGAGGGTGGAGTTAAAGAGGGCGCTGTTTTCCCGGGGAAAGTAGGAGAAGGTCGTGGTCTGACCCCAGTAGTAGTCCCCGGAATCGGCCTTTTGTTCCCCGGTGATGATGTTAAAAAGGGCGGATTTGGCCCCGTGCTCAACCCCCACAAAGGCGATTTTGTCCCCCCGGTTCACCGTTAGGGTAAAATCCTTGAGCGGTTCCCTTCCGTCAAGGGAAAAAGAAAGTTTTTCTATCCTTAAAACATTGTTTCCGATGTCCCGGTTGGGTTTAAAGGCCGCATAGGGGAATTTACGGCTCGTAACCGGTACGTTTTCCAGGTCCAGCTTTTCCAGGACCTTTTTACGGCTTGTGGCCTGACGGCTTTTGGAGGCGTTGGAGGCAAACCGCTGGATAAATTCCCGTAATTCCCTTGCCTTTTCCTCCCGTTTTTTAAGCTGGTCCCGGGCCTGGCGCTGGAGCATCTGGCTCATCTGGTACCAGAAGTCGTAGTTTCCCGTATAGAGGGTGATCTTATTAAAATCAATATCGCAGATATGGGTACAAACCGCATTGAGAAAGTGGCGGTCGTGGGAAACCACGATTACCGTGTTGGGAAATTCAATAAGAAAATCCTCAAGCCAGGCGATAGATTCCAGGTCAAGGCCGTTGGTGGGTTCGTCCAGGAGGAGGATGTCCGGATTTCCAAAAAGAGCCTGGGCAAGGAGGACCCGGACCTTTTTAGATTCGTCCAGCTCCGCCATGGCTTTACCCAAGTCGGCGTCCTCCAGGCCCAGTCCTGAAAGGAGCTGCCCTGCCTGGGCCTCCGCTTCCCAGCCCCCCAGTTCGGCAAAATCGGCCTCCAGCTCGCTGGCCCGCATGCCGTCTTCTTCGCTGAAGTCTTCTTTGGCGTAAATGGCCTCCCGTTCCTGCTGCACCTCGTAAAGTTTGGGATACCCCATGATCACCGTGTCCTGAACGGAGAACTGCTCAAAGGCAAAGTGATCCTGTTTGAGGACGGCGATCCGCTGGCCGGGACTGAGGGAAATTTCCCCCCGGTCATGCTCTATTTCACCGGAGAGGATCCTGAGGAAGGTGGATTTTCCCGCGCCGTTGGCTCCTATAATGCCGTAACAGTTTCCGGGGGTAAATTTAAGGCTAACGTCCTTAAAAAGGGTCCGTTCCCCAAATTTAAGGCTTATATCACTGAGGGTGATCACTGATTCGATTCCTTGGAGGTGTCTGAAGGCTGACCCTTCTTAAAAAAGCCGGCGAGCCGGGCGAGGAGCCCTGTTTTTTCAGGTTTAGCCCCTGAGGGAAGGGAAGCCTTTTGGGGCTGCTCAGGAAGGCGTTTTCCGGCAGCGGGTTTTTCCCCGGCCTGTCCCGGCCCTTTTTGCCGGGGGGGAGTATTCCGGCCTCCCCGGTGTTGTCCGGTCTTACGGCCTTCGCCGGTCCGATCCGGCCGGGGACTACCGGCGGGGGGCTCTTGATACCGGGGGGCATTCCGGCGGTGTTTTTTGGGGGGAGCGGCCTTTTCGCCGCCCCCGGCTTCACCGGCGGCAGGCAGCGGCCGGTTTCCCGAAGGTTTCCGGGGATGCCGGACCGGACCGCCCGGAGAGGAATCGTACTTCTGCTTGTAATAGGCCATCCGATCGTCAAAGGAAAGGTGGGAAAGTCCTCCCCCTTCTCCGGCGGCTGTCGGAGAAGGGGCCCGCTTTTCTTTTCCGCGGCCTTGCCGGTCCGCTCCCCGTCTTGGGTCTTCCCGGTTTCTGCCAGGTCCGGAAGGACCGGAAGAACGGCCTTCCCCACTCCGCTCCCGGTGTCTTTTATCTCCCCGGTCCCCGGTCCCCCGGCGTTTGTCCCGGTTATCATACCGGTCGTCATAGGAGTCGGTCCGAATCCGCATCCCCTGGCTTTTATCCTGACCGTAAAGATCTTCCCGGGCTATTTCGGAGGGGAGCTTTTTCCCGATATACCTTTCAATGGCGGGCAGCTCATAAACATCCTGTTCACTGGCCAGCGTAATGGCCTTGCCGGTTTTACCCGCCCGGGCGGTTCGGCCTATGCGGTGGACGTAATTTTCCGCTTCCACCGGCAGATCGTAGTTCACCACCAGGGCAAGCCCTTCAATGTCAAGGCCCCGGGCGGCCACGTCGGTGGCCACCAGAAAATGGATACGGCCCGCCTTAATATCGTCGATGATCTTGAGCCGCTTAATCTGGGGCAGATCGCCGATAATAAATTCACATTCAATCCCGTTCATCTGCAGCCGTTTGGCTACGATTTCCGTATAACGCTTTGTATTACAGAAAACAATGGCGCTCTCAGGTTTTTCCCGTTCCATGATCCCCAAGAGGAACCGCATCTTGTCGTCGCTTGGAACATGATAGAGGATCTGCTCCACCTCGTCCACGGTAACCGTCTCCGGGGCAATTTCAATCTCCAGGGGGGATTTGGTGTATTCCCACGCGAGATTTTTGACCCAGGCGTTGAGGGTGGCGCTGAAAAGCATGGTCTGGCGGCGGTCTACCGGGGGCACCACCCTGATGAGTTTCCGCAAATCCGGGTAAAAACCCATGTCAAACATCCGATCCGCCTCGTCCAAAACCAAAAAGGCGATTTCCATGAGATTCATCTGACCGGAGCTGTTGAGATCGAGGACCCGGCCGGGGGTTCCCACGAGAATTTGAACGTTTTCCTTGAGGATCCGCTGCTGCTGGGCGTATCCGACCCCGCCATAAAAACTCCCCACCTTAAAGGGCAGGTATCTTCCCAGGAGTTTGGCCTCTTCCTCAACCTGGACGGCCAGTTCCCTGGTGGGTACCATGATAATCGCTTTTTTCCCGTGGAGGAGGGACTCGGTGAGGAGGCGCTGAAAAATAACCACCAAAAAGGCCGCAGTTTTCCCGGTCCCGGTCTGGGATTGAACATAGAGATCGTGGCCGCCAAAGGCATTGGTCAGGACCTGTTCCTGAACCGGCATGCAGGAGATATATCCCGCTTCCACAAGCCCCCGCATAAGGTCGGGGTGCAGGTTAAATTCTTTAAATTCCATATTATTCTATAGTTATATCTGTTTTTTACGGTTATGTGTAGAGGGAAAAGACCGGATAAAGAGATTTATTGATCCGGTTTCAAAGCCGCAAGAGGACATTCCTACCGTTGGGCCGCCGCGATGAGGACCGCCGCCCGGTGGTCGTAGGGGGATTCATCCCAGCCGCCGTAGAGTTCCACCGAGGAAAAACCGGCTTCCAGGAGGAGAGCCCGCAGTTCCGAGGCGGCGTAGAGCCGTTGGACAAAGGTCCGTTCAATCCGGCGGCCATCCCGGATGAGGATCCACCGGTTTTGCAGGCTCCCCCAGGAATCCAGGGGGGCATACTGGGTAAGGACCAGGTATCCCGCCCGCTCAAACCAGTCGGCTTCCACAAAATCCCTGACCGCGATCTCTTTACCCAGGGTTTCGATGATAAAGACCCCGCCGGGTTTAAGGGAATCGTAGACATTTTTTACCATAAGCCGGTCATCCTGGGGGTCTTCAAAATAGCCGAAGGAAATATAGAGGTTAACCGCCGCGTCAAAAACACCGGGCCGTTTAAAAGAACGGGCATCGGCATGGACAAATTCGACATCCAGGTTTTCGTAGGCCGCGTCCTCCCGGGCGGCGGAGAGGTAGGCTCCGGTGATATCCACCCCGGTAGGACAGAAACCCCGCCGGGCCAGTTCCAGGGTGATCCGTCCGAATCCGCAGCAGAGATCCAGCACCCGGGGAGGGCCTTTGGGGGGAACCGCCGGGGTTTCGTCATAAAGCTTGAGCTTTGATAACCGGGTAACCCCGTCGGCAACCGCGGGCACCTCGTTCCACCGTTTGGCGTCAAATATGACGGGAGCATATTCCTCCCAAAAGGTGCTATCCAAAAACCATTCTTGTCTTAAACCCATATTTTGTATCCTGTGTCTTTTATTATGGAAATATCCTGCCCGCTTTTACCAAAGCCTGTTCCAAAACCGGCCGGGTTTTGGAACAGGCTTTGGATCATTTTTTGTTGACAGTACAAATTAATTATATCATATTCGTAAGTATGAAAACATTTTTTTTAAAAAAATGGAGCTCCTGTATCCTTTTAGCCCTGGTGTTCGCCGCCTGTGCCGGGGGGCCCAAAAACGCGGTCCCGGTAAAAGGGCCTAATGCGCAAACCGCTCCTTATGATGCGATAGCCCTTAATAAGACGGTGGCTTTCTCCCCCGATCAGGGCAAAAAAAGCCCCCGGTTGGAATTATCCTTCATCCTTCTGGATCCCGCAGGGGATGAGCTGCTCAAAAGCCTCCTTTATGAGGGTTTAGACCCGGAGGTATATGTGTCTCGGCTTATCCAAAATTATGAAGACCTCTACCTTGATACCCGTACCCAACTGGAGGGGGCCGCTGATATGCCGCCTCCCGCCGTATTTGACTGGAACTACCGGGAATTCCATAAGGCCTACGACTACTCCCGGCTGCAGGTAATTTGCCGGTTCAAGGAGTATTATACCGGCGGCGCCCATGGTATGCGGGAAAAAGACTATTTTGTTATTGATCTCGTTGAAAAAAAGCAGATCCAGCTAGAGGACCTGTTCCTTGCAGGGTCCCAAGAGACCCTCAAGACCCGTGTTGAGGACGCCTTACGGGCCTATTCGGCGCTGGAAAGCGGGGAGCCCCTCTCCACCGGGTATTATTTTAACGATTCGGTGGAACCCTCTGAAAATTTCTTCCTTACCGCCGAGGGCATTGGTTTTCAGTGGAATCCCTATGAGATAGCCCCTTATTCGGTGGGCCCGGTGAAAATAATCATCCCCTACGGGGATATAGAGGATCTGTTGAATTCCCGGGGAAAGTTTCTTATATCCCAATTAAAATAGTACCTTGTAAAGATCGATTAAGGCCTCCCCTGATACTCTCCGATAATAAATCATATATCCTGAGGATGTATGATTTATGGGAGGTTTAGTATGAAACGGTATTTTATTAAAGCCAACGGTGACCGGATTGAATATTTTGATATCCTTGGAGAAAACAACAACGGATACAGGATACGGCTTACCAAGATAAATGACGGGTATGAAAAAACCATTGAAGACTCCATGTCCCGGACGCTCTTTGACGTATGCCTTAAAACAGGTTATATCTATGAGCTGGAAGAGGCTGCTTCATCGGTGGCGTAATGGTAATGCCGGAATAATTTGATCTGCCGCGTTTGCCGCTGTCAGGGCCAAAAGAGCGCTGGCCCGCGCACGAGGGTTCAAAACCCCACCGGAAACAGACATCGCGGTTCCGCGGCTGTCCGGAAAGCAATCGGTTTTCCGGACAGCCCCGATGTTCGGGGTATGGACCCTTCGCGGTGAATGAAGAACCCAGGAGCAAGCTCCGGGGTATGGACCAGGCCTTCCAATCAACTACCCCGGATTTACCATAACAATATTGAATATGCCGCCGCTTTCATCATAATTTACCGGCACTTATTCGGGCCTGTTTCAAAACTCATCTGGTTTTGAAGCAGTTTTATTTTGTCAAAATTTAGACGATGTTGAATATATAACGGCTTTTTTAATGAGGGGGTAATCGGTGAATCTCGCCAAGAGAGTTTCTTTATTGATTGGTATTCTGGTGCTGGCCGTGTCCCTCAGCATGGGGCTTATAGCTCTTTTTGTCGCCTCCGGCATTGTGGAAACCACCGCGGAAACCACGCTCATAAACCAGGCCGAACTGGGGGCGGACGTGATACAGAACACCGTCCATAACCAGATGAACATACTTCAGGAACTGGCGAACCGTTCCCGGGTCCAGAGCATGGTCTGGGCAAACCAGGTGGAAGGACTCAAAAACGACATTGCGCGTACCGGATTTTTGGAAATGGGGGTGGTAACCCCCGGCGGGAACGTTCATTATATTCTTGACGATTCCACCGGCAATCTGGCCGACCGGGACTATGTGCAGGAAGCCCTGGCGGGCCGCCAGGCGGTTTCGGACGTGATCATCAGCCGGCTCACCAACAAGCCGGTAATCATGGATGCCGGTCCCATCCCCCAGGGGAACCGGGTAGCGGCTGCCCTCATCGCCCGGAAGGACGTCAGTACCTTCAGTGATATTACGGCGACGGTCAAAATGGGAACCACCGGCTATTCCTATATAGTCAACTCCTCCGGGGTTATTATCGCCCATCCGGACGGGGACCTGGTACAGCGGCAGTTCAATCCAATGGAAGAATCCAAAGCAGACCCTTCCCTCGAATCCCTGGCGGGGGATCTCTTCTCCACCATGGACGCCACCACCGCAGCCATCAACCAGATAGTGAGTAATATCACCGGGGTCAAGGAAAAAACCATAACCCAGGCGGCATCGGTTACCGAAACTTCCGCCACCATGGAGGAAACCAAGGGCCACACCGAAAGGCTCAACAACTCCATCGAAAGCCAGAGCGCCGCGGTGGTGGAATCCTCCTCGGCCATTGAGGAGATGGTAGCCAACATCAAATCCGTGGCGGACATCCTGAACAAAAATTCAGAATCCATGGAAGAACT
>JAITBE010000055.1 GCA_031283755.1 Spirochaetaceae bacterium | reverse complement strand
GTTCTTCCGGGGCAATATCCCCAAGAATCGTGGTAATGATTTTCATATTACCTGACTATATAGGGACAATCCCTGCCGGAGAGGACATCGATAAGGTTTTGTACCGATAAAGCGGCCATAGCGGCAGTAGCCTCGACGGTATGAGAAGCCGTATGGGGGGTCAACACCACGTTGTCCAGGGAAAAAAGGGGCGACTGCTTGGGGGGCTCCTCCTCATATACATCAATGCCCAGTCCGCCCAAATGGCCGGATTGGAGGAGTTCATAGGCCGCCTGTTCGTCGATAAGCCCTCCCCGGGCGGTATTGACAATGATTGCCCCTTTTTTCATCACCTTCATCACCTCCCCGGATATAATATGCCGGGTTTCCGCGGTAAGAGGCAGGTGCAGACAGAGAAAATCCGCCGCCTTTACCAGGGTATTAAAATCAGCGGCAACGATGCCCCGGGCTTTCGCGTAGGCTTCATCCATATAGGGATCGTAGGCCATCACCTTCATAGAGAAGCCGTCCGCCCGTTTTGCCACCGCCTTACCGATGGCGCCGAGCCCCAGGGTACCTATGGTTTTACCGTATAATTCAACGCCGGTAGAACGGGGCCAGCGGCCTTCCCGGGTGTTCCGGTCAAGGAAAGGTACCCTGCGGGCAACGGCGAGAAGCAAAGCCAGAGTCAGATCGGCGACAGCCTGGGCGTTGACCCCTGGGGTATTGCAGACTACAACACCCTTTGCCCGGGCCGCTTCCAGATCCAGGCGGTCAACACCTGCCCCATACCGGGAAATTACCCGCAAAGAGGTGCTTTGTTCGATCACCTTTTTGGTAATAAAATCAAGACCCGCAATATAACCCTCACAACCTTCCAGCAGAGGGATAAGTTCATTCTCCACAAGAGGTCTTCCATGGGGATTAAAAACCACCTCGCCGGCAAACCGCTTTAATTGTTCCAGAGCCGGACCGGGAAAAGCCGGGTTTAAAGAAGTGGCGGTAACCAATACTTTCATAAAAGCCCTCCATTTATTATGTAATTACATAATATCATTATTACTTAATATGTCAATTCTCTTTACATTTAATTATTTATAAGATATTATTCAAGTAGTAATGTAACTACATAATGACAACTTGCAGAAAAAGGAGAATATAATATGCCGGAACTAAAGGCCGCGGAGATTCCTACTTTTTATTTTGTTGGAGTAACCACGGGACAATCCTCCATCATGCAGGTATTTCCCAAATGGGCGGAAGCCCTGGGGCTTGACGCCGTTATCCGGGGGATCGATCTGCCGCTTCATGCTCCCGCAGAGGATTATCGAAGGACTGCCGGTTTTTTAAAAGGGGATACCCTTTCATTGGGAGCTCTGGTAACCACCCATAAATTGGATCTCTACCGGGCCTGCCGGGATATGTTTGATTATTGTGACCCCTATGCTGAAAAGCTACAAGAGGTTTCCTCCCTCTCAAAAAAATCCGGGACCTTTTGCGCCCACGCCAAGGACCCCATCTCAAGCGGTTTAGCCTTGGAGTCCTTTGTGCCTCCTGATTTTTGGGTCAACCACGGAGGCGAGGTTCTGCTTTTGGGAGCGGGGGGCAGTTCCCTGGCCATGTCCCTGTATTTCTCCCAGGATCGGCTGGGGAACAATGTTCCCCGGCGTATTACCATAGCAAACCGTAGCGAACCCCGGCTTGCATCCGCAACCACGGCTTTACAGGGACTCAACAAAAAAATCGACTTTCGGTTTTTGCATTGCCCCAGCCCGGCGGATAACGATAAACTTATCGCCGCACTGCCCCCCTATTCCCTGGTGGTCAACGCTACAGGACTCGGCAAGGACGCGCCCGGTTCTCCCACGACAGATGCCGTCTCGTATCCCGAAAACAGCCTGGTATGGGAGATCAATTACCGGGGGGAGCTGGTTTTTAAACGCCAGGCGGAAACCCAGAAAAAAGCGAAAAACCTCCATGTGGAAGACGGGTGGAATTATTTTATCCATGGCTGGACCCAGGTAATCGCCGAAGTTTTTCATATAACCATAGACCAGCCGATGTTAACTCAATTAAGCGTCATCGCAAAAGAATAAGGGGGCAGATAATATGGCGGAAAAAACAAACTATGATTGGACGAGAGGATTTTTATTGGATTTTTCCCTAAAGGACGGGTTTTCCCTAAATGCAGCGTCCATCAAGCGGCGCCTTTCCCAGATGAAAGGTATGTACAACGATACGGCGGCCTTTGAAAAAATAGCGGCAGAAGGGGATCCTCTGGTGTACGAGTTTTATGAACTCGGCGCGCCTCAAAACCCCGGCGATCTTGCCTTTGGCACCTCCATCACCTATCCGGGAAAAGTAGGCAATGAATACTTCATGACAAAAGGACATTTCCATACGGTCCTCGAAACAGCGGAAGTGTACTATACTTTATCCGGAGAAGGGGGTATGCTCTTGGAAAATCCCGAAGGTGATACGGAATTTTATCCTATGGAACCGGGCAAGGCCGTGTATGTGCCTCCGCGTTATGCCCATCGCAGCATAAATACCGGGAAAGTTCCTTTGGTTTCGTTTTTTGTTTTTCGCGGGGACGCGGGTCATAACTATGCTGCTATTGAGACTAAGGGATACCGTAAATTGGTAGTTGAAGGAAGCAACGGCAAGCCCCAGGTCATAGATAATCCCCGGTGGGCATAAGACAGAAGGAGTGTTATGGACAGCATATTCAAGTCAATAAAGCTTGATAAAAACATACCGATACCCCTGTATTATCAATTTAAAAAACAGGTTCTCGCCCTAATTGAAAATGGGATGATTCAGGAAGGGGATATGCTCCCTCCGGAAAATGAACTCTGTGAAACCCTCAATGTTTCCCGGCCCACCATACGCCAGGCATTAAGCGAACTGGTGACTGAAGGATACCTGAACCGCTATAAGGGCAAGGGTACCTTTGTATCCAACCCGAAGGTGGAGGAACGTTTTTTAAGCAAACTGGAAACCTTCAATCAAGAGATGATATCCAAGGGGCTTACCCCCAAGACCAAGGTAATAAAACTCGAAAAACTTACCGGTCCCCATGAGGCCAATGAGAAGCTGGGGCTCCCCCTGGATGCTCCCCTGATTTATCTCAGCCGGGTGCGTTTAGCCGATCAGTCGCCATTGGTGTATGTGGAAACCTTTTTGCCCTATGAACCGTACCTAAAGCTTATGGAGGTTGATTTTACCGTTAATTCCCTGTACCAATCCCTGGAAGAGTTATACCATGTACGGGTCAACCGGGTGCGCCGGGAAATAGAAGCGATCAACGCCCGCCGCAAAGAAGCGGAACTGCTACAAATAACCAAAAACAAGGCCCTCATTCTCGTGAGAACCATTGCTTCTTCTGACGATGTCCCCACGCCGGTAGAATTTTCGATTGCCCGCTACCGGGGAGATCGCAACAAATTTAGTGTGGATATCCTGGGATACTATTGTTCTTGACATCCCTTCAATACAAACAAGGAACTTCTGTAATAATTGTCCAGGTGGATTTTTTAGCGGAAGTTGTTCAGAAACTGAAGTTTCCAAACAACTCTAATGATATTTGAGGATAAACTCCGGTAATTTGTCCTTACAGAAATGCCATGACCAGCCGGTCATGGCATTTTCTTATCAGGAGTTCACTTTAATTATAGTACACTACCGAATTAAGAGTGTCAAAACCTCCTCCCCCATCCTTCGCCTTTACAAAGTTGGATGTAACAATCGTGAGCTTATGCCGCTGGTCAAAGTGCCGGCTTTGATTGCGTACACCCCATCAGCGCCGGCCTCCAGTACCGTTCCAATGACCGGTCAGTCCGCTGCGGACATCGCCAAAACCTTCAACGAAAAGATAGGCATTACCGGCGTCATCCTCACCAAGTTCGATTCCGACACCCGGGGCGGCGCCGCTCTTTCCCTC
>JAITBE010000310.1 GCA_031283755.1 Spirochaetaceae bacterium | reverse complement strand
GGTTTTTTCCGCTATCTCCGCTTCAATACCCGCCTTACGCTCCGCTAATTCCTGTTCCTGCTGTTCAATAAGGGCGGTGCTTTGTTTTATTTGTTCGTCCAATTCCGCCAAAAACCGCTCTTCCCGCTGAAGCTCCTTACGGTACTGTTGTTCTTTTTCGGAGGCATCCCGAATTTCCTTATCCAGGGCCTCATATTCCCGCTGGGTGTTGATGGAATCCATGTTTTTTTCAGCCCGTTCCCGGGCGCTTTCCGCTTCTACCAATAAATTACGGTATTCTATTTCCGCAATTTTTGCCTTTTCATAATCCTGATTTTTATCAATAAAAGACTTCTTCAACCGGGATAAAAGTTCTTCCTGGGTTGACAGAAGTTTGGGAATTTCCTGAATATCCTGTTCCAAACTTATTTTTTCTGAAAGAATATCCTGCAAGGTACGCAGCTTATCAAAAACGTCTTCCATAGCCATGTATTACCCCTTAAAAATGAGGCTGTTTCAAAATAGTAAATTTTGAAACAGCGACCGTAAATTTAGGGGAAAAAGCGGACTTTCGGCCGCTTTTTCCAAAACCGATTTCAAAACCAATGCTTTGAACCGGATCAAAAATCAAATTTTGAAAAATCAGAAGCTTTCCCAGAACTAACCGAGTTTTGGAAAAAGCTCACCAATCCGAACTTTAATGATCTAAATAATCTTTTAATCGCCGGCTCCGCCGTGGATGCCGGAGCCGGCGAAGGGCTTTGGCCTCAATCTGCCGGATCCGTTCCCGGGTAACATTGAAATACAGCCCGACTTCTTCCAATGTGAGGGAATACCCGTCATCTAGACCGAAACGCATTTTAAGTACCTCCTGTTCCCTGGAGGGCAAGGTGGATAATACCCCGGAAAGCTGTTCCTGAAGCAGGGTAAAGGCGGTTTGATTTGCCGGATTTTCTACATCTTTATCCTCAATAAAATCTCCTAAAAGGGAATCCTCCTCCTCTCCAATGGGAGTTTCCAGGGATATGGGCTCCCGAGCCACATTTTTAACTGATTTTACCCGTTGGGTAGTCCAGCCGAGGCGCTCGGCGATTTCTTCATCGGTGGGTTCCCTCCCCAAAACCTGCATAAGCTGCCGGGATTCCCGTACCACTTTGTTAATCTGCTCTATCATGTGGACCGGAACCCGGATTGTCCGAGCCTGATCCGATATAGACCGGGTAATAGCTTGTCTAATCCACCATGTCGCATAGGTGGAAAATTTAAAGCCCTTTTGATACTCAAATTTTTCTACCGCCTTGATAAGGCCGATATTCCCCTCCTGAACCAAATCGAAAAAATGAAGTCCCCGGTTGGTATATTTTTTAGCAATGGAAACTACCAGGCGAAGGTTTGCTTTAATAAGCCTGTCCTTGGCGCTTTTCATCAAATTACGGCCCCTGCTTATTTCTTTGGCCATTTGATTGATGCTTTCGATGGACTCCTCAAATTCCGATTCCATCAGACGGAGTTTTTTTTCAGTTACCTGGATATGCCGGATAAGTTCTTTTATTTCATCCGATGAAAGACCCAGCTCCTCTTCAAGCCGCTCCCGTTCCTCTCTGATAGTCAAACCCCGGCCCAAGGCACGGAGTTCCTTTAAGGATCCCACCCTGAGCCGTTTTTCTATTCGTTCCTGTTCTTTTTTATACCGTTTTATTTTTTTTGACGCCTGAATAAATTTTTCGGAAAAACTGGTAATTTCATCGGGATGGATTTCAGCGATTTCAATAACTTCCAGAATCCGGCCGCGGATTTCATTGAGTTCCTGATCATCGAAAAAGTCCAGACCCCGGGTTAAAAGCCGCCGTTTGATTTCGATATAATTTTTCAGCTCCCCTCCGACGAGCCGGAGGGTTTCCTTATAAAATTGATTGAGCCGGCGGCGTTCGGTCATGTATTCGGTAATTTCTTTTTTAGACAGGCTTAATTCCCGGGGATCTTTTTTTGAAAAGGCCCGCAGCGCAATATGATAGAATTCGGGGATGATCATACCGGATTTTTTTATCACCCCCTTGATAATATTTTCCCCATCTTCCATCTGTTTGGAAAGTTCTATCTCCTGTTCGGCGGTCAGAAGATTTTCCCTGCCTATTTCCCTGAGGTAAAGCCGAATAGGATCATCCACCGACGATTCCTTGTCATTGTATACGAGCCGTTTTTTTTCAGATTCTACGTTTTTACGGGAATCCGATTCATCCTCTCCGGACCCTTCATCCTCAATAAGCTGAACGTTATTTGCCTCCAGGAGGGCAAGAACCTGCTCTATCTTATCGGAATTGGCGATATGTTCCGGTAAAAAATCGGAAAGTTCATCGTAAGAAAGAGATTTCTTTTCCTTTGCGTATTCAATTAACTTCAAAACAGCAGGATCAAGCTGCAAATCCGTCATGCGTTATGTTCCTTAAAACGATGTAATTCGGCATCAATATGCACTTTTTCGGCCAGGAGATCCACTGTCCGGTGTCCGGTGTCCCCCTGCCGCATGATACGCAGTTCCGTTACTATTTCGGCCCGTCTGCGTTCAAGCCGCTTCTGTTTTATCCGCCTTATACCGTCTGAAACGAGTTGTTCCACACGGACGGAAAAGGCCTCGGAATTCCCCCGTTCCAGTACAAATTTACGTAAACCCTCGTCATTAACCCGGGACAAAAGATCATCCATCCCGGAAGAATCGTTCCGGTACCACTCATCCAGGGCAATAAACAGCTCTTTAGCATGAGGATCCTTTAATTCCTCAATGGTAAAGGCCGAAAGCAATTTAGGATACAATCCGGGGTTTAAAAAAACCACGGTCAGCAAAAACAATTCCTCGTTCATCCGAGGCGGTTTTACCCCGGACCCGGCAGACTGTTGGGAAACCATTGTCTTTTTCGGCCTCGATTCTCCCGGGCGATAATGACCATAGTCATAAAATACCGCCTGACGTTCAACCCCAAAAGCATCCGCAATAACTTCTATAGATGCCTCCCGGGACACCTCCGAATCCAAAATTTCCAGGTACGGAAACAGGAACGCCACCGCCTGGGCCTTCCCTTCGGAACCGGAAAGATCATATAAAGCCTTGCTGCGCTCTATTAGATACTCAAGGTCATTTATAAAACATTTTACACTATTTTGCAACGCCTCCGGGCCCATTTCTTTTAAAATATCCGCGGGATCCTTTAACTCCCTGTTATTTTTTAAGGATACCACGGAACAAACCAGGGCGTTTTTCCGGCTTGTCATAATAGCTTTGACCGCCGCGGCCCGGCCCGCTTCATCGGTATCAAAAATAAGGTATATCCGCTCTACCCAGCGCCGCAAGAGTTTGGCCTGTTCATCGGTAAAGGCCGTTCCCAGGGGGGCCACCGCGTTATTTATCCCCGCCTGGTGGAGGGCTATCACATCCATATACCCCTCGGCCAGGTATACCTCCCGGGTTTTTCTCAGCTCCGGCAGGGCTAAATCAATGGCAAAGAGGGTTTCCCGCTTTTTGTAGATCTCCGACTCCGAGGAGTTGATATATTTGGGACCATCCCCGGATAAAATCCGCCCCCCAAAGGCGGTGGTCCGCCCCTGCCGATCCGCGATGGGAAACATCAGCCGATCAGTAAAAAACGCCGTCCGGGGATTGTTTTTAAAAAAAAGACCGCTTTGGACAAGGAAATTTTCCGTGTATCCCTTTTGAGAAAGAAATTTAAACAACCATGTCTTATCCGCCGGGGCATAACCCAAACGGAAACGATCTATCATTTCTTTACTTATTCTCCTGGCTAAAATATAATCCTTTGCGGCCCTTCCTTGGGGTTTTTCCATAAGAAAATGATTAAAACTCACCGCTACCCGGCGGTATAACTCGGAGAGTTCGTCTATCCGGGTGTTAATTCCCGGTTCTTTTGATTTTCCCCCGGAATTTTCATAGCCCACTTCGATCCCCAGCCGTTTTGCCAGGGTTTCGATAGCCTCGGGAAAGGTCAATTTCTCCATGGCCATGATAAAATTTATCACCCCGCCGCCTTCATGGCAACCAAAACAATAATATATCTTCCGTTCAGGATCTACCGTAAAGGAAGGGGTCTTTTCGTTATGAAAGGGACAAAGTCCCCAATACCGGTTTCCCCGTTTCTCAAGCCGCACATAATCCCCCACCAGGGCCGCGGCGTCCATTCGGTCATTAACCTCCCGGATGGTGGTTTCGGAAATATAACTCATGCTGAAGGACCTTTAACATAAAGCGTCCCCGCTTTAATATGATCATCCAGGGTTTTGGAAAAATAATGCCTGCCCTCGGCGGGATCTATCAGGCGAAAATAGAGATAATCGCTGGAAAGGGGGTGAAAAACCGCGTTTAAGGCAACCGCACCGGGAGCGGAAATAGGCCCCGGGGGTAATCCGGGCCTGATATAGGTATTATAGGGATCCCTGATTTCGGTATCCCGGGTATACAGAACCTCCGGATGGGGTTTTCCCTGAATTTCGGTAATCACGTATTCCACGGTGGCACAGGACTGAAGGGCCATTCCTATATTAAGCCGGTTATAGAATACCCCCGCCATTATCGGTGCCTCTTCATCAAGGCGGTACTCCCGCTCCACGATAGACGCAAGGATCACCCGTTTATGGAGTTCCACAGGACTCAGGTCCAGGGCATCATTTTGTATTTCCACCAAACGCTTGAAAAAGGTATCCGCCATGGATTTAACCACCAGTTCCGGAGGATACCCCGGAGAAAAGAGGTAAGTATCAGGGTAAAGATACCCCTCCATGGTATCCCCGGGTATTCGATAGTTATTGAGGATTTCCCGGTCCGCCGCCGCGGCGAGGAACCCCTCTTCATCACAGATCCCCCCATCGGACAGGATCCGGGCTGTTTTTTTCAGGGTAACCCCTTCAGGTATGGTTATCCGCCTGAGAATTTGCCGGCCTGCCACGAGAACAGCCCGTATTTCAAGCTGACTTACCGGCAAGGTCAGCTGGTAAGTTCCGGTTTTTATGTAACTCTTGTTAATATAGGAAAGGAAATCCCAAAAATAGTGGCTCCGGATAATCCCCGCTTCCATAAGCCGCCGGCCCACCGATGTGGCGCTTTCCCCGCTATGAACTTCCAAAATTACCTTCCCCTCCGGTTCTATGGTCAAAGCCTCGTAGCTGCCATTCGGGGGTTGGAAGGACGGAGGAGAATTGAAATAAATCACCGCCCCTAGACCCAGAAGGGCGCATAATAAGGTCATCCCCCAAAAAACGCATAAGATTCTAACCACAGTACGAATAATACGGGACATTTCTCCCTCAGGCTTTATAATGTAAGCTCCAAGCCTTCCGTGGCAAGGGAAATTTCAATATTCTTTATACCCATACGCTCCGTATACCACCGGGCGGATTGCAGGATATTGAACAGCTTTCTATCATCATAGGTAGGATCATGATGAAACAAAACAACATGTTTGATCCCCCAATTGGCGGCAAAATCCACCGCCATACTAAAAGCGCTGTGTCCCCAATTGTATTTTTCAATTGCCTCCCCCAGGGTGTATTGAGAATCCAGCGCAATGATATCCGCCCCCTCAAAAAAAACGGTATTTTCATCCTGCCGTATAAAATCAGCGGCAGATAACTCCGTGTCGGTGGCATAGATAAAACGATGCCTGCCGTCATTTACCGCATAAGCATAGGAACCTCCGGGATGATTCAGCTTTTTATAAGATATTTCCAGAGAATTAACCATCACTTTTCCGGTTATACGGTGGAAGGTTTTTTTTGATGCCATGGATTCCATCGCCGCCGGAAAATAAGGAGGGGTCATCTGTCCGTAGAGGGCGGTCTTCAGGTTTTCCATGGGAGAATAAAAGTCAATGGATACCGAAGGATCATAGGCGGGATTAAAAAACGGTAATCCCTGGATATGATCCCAATGAAAATGAGAATAAAACACATGGTAGTGAACCGGTTTGGGATGCTCCTTTGTTATAGCAATGCCCATTTCCCGTAATCCTGAACCGCTGTCAAAAATAATAACCCCCTGGGATTTGTCAACATTAACTGAAACACAGGGGGTATTTCCTCCAACCGTACCAAAAAGCCATGGAGGAAGCCCTGCCAAAAATCGTTCTTTACTTTCGGAAGATTCAATATCCGAAGGCTTTAACCGTTCCAGGACGGATGAGATTTTACTTTTTATTTGGGACGGCATCTGCGGCGCCGGAAGGGAACCTCGGACACCCCAAAAATGAATGCGCATTTTTATCTCCCTCGGGCTATCGGATTTTTTCTGGTAATAATGGATTCCGCCCTTCCCTGGGCTAAACACGATTCGATATAATCCATGTTATGATGGTTGCCTTTTCCTATGCCCGGACATGATTCCGCCGCTATTTTCCATGTTTCAAAAGAAGCAAGGATGGAATACCAAAATGGAAAATTCCTGCATTGCAGGGGACGTCCTTTGTAAACCGAACATCCGTCTTTCCAAAAAACACAGTCATAATTGGACTTTTCTTTCAGAGAAAGCCGATCCGGTCCTCCTCCTTGAGGGACCCACCGGCAATAAACTTCTATGAACTCACTATAATCCATTTTTAGTTCCGCCGCCAGAATTTCCACATCTTTTTTTGATAAAAACACATAACCCGGATCATACCGGCAGCAAGCCGAACAACGGGTACAGGAAAAATAAAGCCCGGAGCTATAAAAAGGTTGTTCCGCCATAAATATGCTCCAAAAAGGTTTCATTTGAAAATGAAACTCCCCCAAAGGGTTAAAAGACTTAGATATAATAAGTTGAGCCGGCTGCAAAATTATACTTTTTGAACCATCGAATCTTAAAACGGCCTCAATTGTATGGTACCTCATTTTGAGAGGGAATTACAAGGGATCGCGTATTATCCACCAAAAACAAAGCCCTTATTCTTGTAAGAACCGTTGCTTCTTCCGACGACACCCTCATGCCGGTAGAATTTTCGATTGCCCGTTACCGGGGGGATCGTAATGAGCCTCCCCGGAGCAGAGTTCCGGGGTATCCCTAAGCGGTGCCGTATTTGCGGGGAGGCTCGTTCGATAGGAAGTTTATTATACCGTCTGGTTTAATACCAAATTTTTGTGAGCGTTGCGTCCTTTGAGCCGGAGCAAGCTCCGGGGTATTAAACCAGACTCTCGAATAAATTTAGCGTGGATATCCTGGGATACTATTGTTCCTGACACTCTTCATCCTCTATCCTCTATGGTGTATACTGCTTTACCATGGATGAGAATCAAAAGTTATCGGTTTCGGAGTTGACCGAACGGATCCGTCAAAACCTTGAGGGAGCCTTTGCCCATATAACCGTAGAAGGGGAGCTGTCCAATTTCCGGCCTTCCA
>JAITBE010000271.1 GCA_031283755.1 Spirochaetaceae bacterium | reverse complement strand
GAAAAAGGGAATTATAATGGCACAAATAACCATAGGAAAAACCGGCGTACAGGTGGAACAAAACGGTTTTGGCGCGTTACCGATCCAGAGAATATCCGTCGATGAAGCGGTATCCCTTCTGAGAAAGGCCTATCACGGCGGTATAAATTTTTTTGATTCCGCCCGCGGCTATACCGACAGTGAGGAAAAGTTAGGAAAAGCCTTTGGAGGTACGGGGAAAAATATCTTCATCGCCACCAAGACCCCCGCCGGAAAGGCCGAACAATTCTGGGAGGATTTGGAAACCAGCCTTAGGTTATTAAAAACCGATCATATCGATCTATACCAGTTTCATAATCCTCTGTTCTGTCCAAAACCAGGAGATCCCGGCGGGCTCTACGACGCCATGGTTCAGGCAAAAAAGCAGGGGAAAATCCGTTTTATCGGCATTACGAATCATCGTCTCAATATCGCCTGGGAAGCTATAGAATCGGGGCTGTACGACACCCTCCAGTTTCCGCTGAGTTATCTGAGTGCGGAAAAAGACCTTGCCCTGGTTACCGCCTGCAAGGAAAGGGGCATGGGTTTTATCGCCATGAAAGCCCTTTCAGGGGGACTTATCACCAATTCCGCGGCAGCCTGCGCATGGATGACCCGTTTTGAAAATGTTATTCCTATTTGGGGGGTTCAACGGGAAAGGGAACTGGACGAATTTATTTCCTATATAAAAAATCCACCGGTTTTAACCAAAGAGATGTTGTCTTTTATTGAAAGGGATCGTGATGGATTGCGGGGTACTTTCTGTCGGGGCTGCGGATACTGTATGCCCTGCCCCCAGGGAATAGTGATCAATATGTGCGCCCGGGCATCACTCTTACTCAGGCGTGCTCCTCTGGAGATGTTGATGTCGGAGCGGGGTCAGGAGATGATGAAAAAGGTCGAGAACTGTATTCACTGCGGCCAATGTTCCGCAAAATGCCCTTACGGCCTGGATCCTCCCGCGCTTTTACAAAAGAATTATCAGGACTATCAGGAGATATTGGCGGGGAAACTTTTGTAGGTGGTAGCTTTTTCAAAACCAACCGAATATTTTACGGTTCGAGGAGGTCCTAAAATTTAACTTTTCCCTTTTCCCCGGGACGTTTACCTTGAATCCGCGGGGATGTCCCGCTGGATTTCCCCGATAAGCCAAAGTCCCTTTCGTAATACCAGGCGTAATTCGTCCTGATATAAAATACCCTGGGGAAGGGCTTTAAAATCCTCAGGAGCCGGTTCTGTCTGTTCCGGTATTTCAGAGGACGTCCCAGGCAGCCAAAGGGTATAGGATGCGTGGAAACTTACTTCCCCATCCTCCGGATCGGTATCCAATTCCGTTAGGTCCATACCGGTAATCCCCACTACGGTTTGATCCGTGGGGAGTCCCCCATCGTCCAGCCATTCCTGGGCGGATATCACGGGATTGTTCATCTCATAGGCCATCCTAACCCGGCTCATCACAAAGAGATTACTGACCATGGCAATATCGTCTTTTCCCGCCTTGTTTGTAACACAGGCCTCCATCAGGGTATGATCCAGGGTGCCAAAGGCTCCGTAATAGGTTTCAACGACTTCCCGAGGATTCATTCCCCGGGTATTGGGCATATTTGCCCTTCCTGAGAGGATACTATTTACGGAAAGCGCCAGAACAACCAGAGCTATAAGGCACCCGGTGATAATGGCCGTATTCCTCACCAGGAAACGTTTGGTTTTTACCGTTACCCCTTTCTTTCTTTGGAACTGTTCCAATTCATTGTTGACCTTTACCTGTTCTTCCCGGGTAAGTTCCCGGATATAAGAAGCGGTTCCCCGGGAACCGGGGGCGCCTAAGATCTCCGCCAAGGCCCCTAAACCGGGACGTTTTGTTCCTTTCTGGGAAAAATATCTGACCGGCGCCAGGGTCTCGTCCAAAAGCCGGGCCAGGTCCCCGTCCAAGCCCGGGGTCAAAAGCCGGGCAGGAACAAAAACTCCCTCCCGCATATCCTGGCGGACCACGTCAATATCCGGATTTTGAAAGGCCCCGGTTCCGCAGAATATCCGGTACAACATGGCCGCAGCGGCATAGGCCGCTGCTTCCCCGCCTGAAAGGTCCGGATGTACCCAACTTGCCGCGCCGGCAAGCCAAAGGTCATCCCCCGCCGCTTCAAGAATCCGCCGAAGGATCCGTTCCGGCGGAAAAAGAATGGTTCCGTCTCCGGATGCGGCAGCGAGGGCCCCCGCGGGCCAAGGGAAGGGAGGACTTTCCTGGTTCTCCAAAAGCAGCCGTCCTTTAATCCAAAACCGTAAGGCATCCAGGGCTTTTTCTTTTTTTGTATCATCACCGGCTAATTTGTCCAGTCCTTCTCCGTCAAAATCAGGACCCCAGATGACCATGGTCCCTTCCCGTTCAACGACCCCTCCTGGTCTCCATGGTTCAACCGTCTCCCCGGGCCCGACGATATAACCCCGTTGGGTAATAAACTGGGCCATTTTCGCCTGGGCAAAAGCCTGAGCGTCGAGCCCCGTATCAAAACCCAACACGCCGGTTCCTTCAACTTCAAGGTGTACGATCCCAAGGTCCTTCACGTTTATTCTCCTTCGCGGCTGTTCCAAAATACAAAGGTCTTAGCCTTGGGCCTCAGCCAGGGCTTTCAACTATCCGGGATTTATCTACCCTGAGGTGAATAAAGGTATTTGAAGTAATCCATATCAGTAGAAAGAGTTTTTTCAAACTTCGGTATGGTAGTACGGTAGGATTCCACCGCCCGCCAGAAGTCAAAGAAGTTTCGGTCCTGGTTGTAGGCATCCGCGTATATCCGGGATGCTTCGGCGTCCGCCGCTCCCCGGATGGCCTCGGCCTTTTCATAGGCCGCGGAAAGGATGGATCGTCGTTCATTATCCATCCGTCCCAGCCAGCCCGCCTTTTTTCCTTCCCCCTCCGACCGGAATGCCTGGGCGATCTGATTCCGTTCCTTGATCATCCGGGCATAAACACTTTGGGTAAGTTCATCGGAATACCGGATCTGCCGGGCCACCACATCGATAAGCTCAATACCGTATTCGGGAACCATCCGCCGGGATCGGGTCAGGATCTCCTCCGCCAACTGCCGGCGGCCTTTTTGAATGGGTTCGTGGGTGGTATCGGGCTGGATCGAATCGGTGATAAGCTCCGGATCGATCTCCGCCCCTATTTCCAGGGCCATGGATCCACTCCGTTCCATGATGACATTGGAGTTCCGCACCGTTTCCCGAAGGTAGTTTTCCGCCACCACGGTCCGCACTTCGGAATCGATAATTTCCGCCAGCTTGGAATAGGCCGCCCCAACGGTAGAGATGGACTCATAGAATTTTTGGGGATCCGATATCCTCCAACGGGCGGTAATGTCCACCCAGATGTACTGTTTTTCCCGGGTGGGCATACTTTTTTGTTCCCCGTTCCATGCCATGATCCGTTTGGGATACCGGACCACCTCATCGATAAAGGGCATTTTCAGATGAAGCCCTGCGTCGGTCACCACATCCACCAGTTTTCCCATCTGGACAATCACCGCCTGTTCACCCTCGTCAATCACATAAAAGGGGCCGGCCACCAGGGTGCCGATGATAATGACCATGACAACCACCACTATCGTGAGAAGTTTTTTCATTACCGGCCTCCCGTACTTCCGCCAGGGGAATTGAGATTTTTTAAGGAAAGAAAATTATCCAGATTCCGGTCGACCAGGGTGGTCCCGGTATCGTCTTTAAAGATCTCCTCCATCATTTCATAATAAAGCCGCTGCCGGGTAACATCCGGAGAGCGGCGGTACTCGTTGTAGACCAAATTGAACCGTTCCACCTCGCCGTTAGCCTGGTTGACCCGTTCCGTGGCATAACCCTGGGCTACCTGGATGCGCCGGTCCGCCTCACCCTTGGCTTTCGGGATTTCCTCGTTATAGACTTGCTGGCCTTCGTTGATCAATCGATTCATATCCTGGATCGCCTTATTCACATCGTCAAAAGCCTCCTGAACCCCCGCAGGGGGATCTATGTTTTGGAGTTTTACCGCGATAACGTTAATTCCTAAACCATAGTCGCGAAAGGTTTCGTTCATAAAATTCGTCCCCTCCGTCTCAATAAAGCTTCGTTCAGATCCCATAATATCCATGATAGCCCGGTCTCCCACCAGCATATTGATGACCGAACGGGATACATCCTGGATGGTCTCGATCCGTTCCATGACGTTAAATACCCAGGCCTTGGAATCCACAATGCGGTACTGGATGATCCACTCCACTTCGATAATATTAAGATCTCCTGTCAGCATCGTGGATTCGTTGGTCTGGTTCGTATAGGTGGAAGAAACCCCGCTGCTCAGGGTACGGAAACCGAATTGTTCGGTCTGTACGTTTTTGACATTCACCACATAGTGGCGATCTATGCCGAAGGGCAGCTTAAAGTGTAATCCCGGCCCGTTAATGGCATAAAACCGGCCGAACCGGGTAACGACTGCTTCTTCCGTCTGATCTACGATATAAAAAATCGTCCCCAGGAAAATAACGATCACTATCCCTATAACAACAAGGGTCATAGTCACCGGGGTAAGCCACTTCGACAAAACCGAAGGGGTAGCATTCCGCATGGAGGCCTCCTTTCCTTATTTAATAATTCCGGTAGTTCTAAAATTAACCGAGATTTGAAACCAATTTAACTTGGGCTAATACCAAAAGTCGGTTGGCTTTTGGTAAACTTTTGAAAAACCGGTCGAAAACCCGCTTTTTGCTCGAAACTTTTTCATTCAAGGTAACATTCTTCCAAACTGAAGTTTGGAGAATACTTTACTCCCTTTAACTTAATTATTTGGGATCGTTAAGTCAAGGAAATAGATCAGGGGATAGGACTATTTTAAACGTCTATGGTCCGGCAGAACCACGATCTTGAACCAGCCCGGGAACAAAACAAATGTGGTGCTTGCCGATATAATCCACCTTCCTGTCAGAGGCTTTTATACCAAGCCATGGCGGCGTATCCCACAAAAGAATCCGGGAGCCCTGAACCCTCTTGGCCTATGGGATCGGCGCTGGTACCATAGGCAAGGAGCTTCCCCTTGGGTAATCCCCGCTCTTCGGCAAAACCTAAGGCGCCTAAAACCGCCCCGGCGGAACAGGCGGCCTTTTCCCGTTCCGCCCGTTCCAACACCATACCGGGGTCTCCCGCCTCGACCGCCTCAAGAAACCGGGCGTCATTTACGGTTTTTACCCATTCCAGCGCCTTCTCCCCGGCGCCGCGGGGTATAAAACCATAATTATATCCATAGTGGGTAAGATCCGTGGAGGCGATAAGAACGGTTTTCCGCTTCAGGGCTATTCCGGTTTGGGCGATCCGTTTCCCCGCCTCAAAGGAAGCCCCTTCCGCGGGGAGCCGCAACCAGAGCAGCCGGGCCCGGGGTAAAAAATACGCCGCCATGGGAAGCTGTATTTCCACGGTATTATCCTGATAGGTATCTTCGGAACCTCCCAGCGCTTTTTTAAGAATTTCCCGGAATTCCCCGTCGATTTCCATGGTTCCCAGGGGGGTCTCTACCCCATCCTCTTCGGCAAAAAGCGGAGGCATCCCGGCGGGAAGATGCCCTCCCGCGACCACCACCGTATCGGCATCCCGATCCAGGGCCGATATGGCCCGGGCCGCGATAGCCCCGGAATAAAACCACCCCGCGTGGGGGGCCATGACCGCCAGAGCCGGTCCTTCCC
The DNA here is from genome assembly GCA_031283755.1 of Spirochaetaceae bacterium. Classification (GTDB taxonomy): domain Bacteria; phylum Spirochaetota; class Spirochaetia; order Treponematales; family Breznakiellaceae; genus JAIRMO01. The sequence goes on along the minus strand of JAITBE010000271.1, from coordinate 5,863 downwards.
CCGCCGTTTGGTAAGCTTTGAGAAATTGCCGGATCTCCTGGGAGTTTTGGGGGTACCATCCTGGAGAAAGCTGTCGTCTCCGCAATAGCATCGTTTATTACCCCTTTTTCCGCTCAAATTTGGATCATGGACCGGTTTCAAAATTCGATTGGTTCCGGGAACCCTTTTATAGAACCTTTCTCAAAGTCAACTGATCTTGAAAAAGCCTCAAAATATATTCATTTCATCCTAGCATGATATTCAAAAAACGTATATAATAGGTTCATGCGTCAGAAAGTATCGTCGGTTATAGCACTTATTTGTATAGCGGTATATGTTTTGGCACTGGGAATTGCGGCGTATAAAATCAGTACCGGTATTAGCGAGCGCCAAAGATTAGCGGAACGGGAATTTGCCGAATTGGTGGATATCTCTTCGGGTGCGGGAATTCAGGGATTTATGGATGAACCCTTTAGAAAGGTAATCCAGGATGCCCTTATGGCTTCACAAACCATCCAGGCCGTGATCATCTCCGGTCCTCAGGGGGTGGATACCTTTGAACGGGAACGAGGCAGGATCATTACCTGGGTGGGAGAGTCTCCCCGGTTTAAAACCGTCTTCGGCCTTTCCGCAGAACCTTTTTTTATGCCGCTCAGACTGGAGGATGGTATCCGGAACGCTACCATCAGCGCGGTCTCCAATTATATCGATTATGACGGTCTTATCGACATATTAAAATATACCCTCCTCGCGATTATAGCGGCCCTGGCCATTGCTTTTTCCACCCTGCTTATGGAATTTTTGCAGGGTAAGGCCGCGGTACCAGCCGGACCTTCCCGGAAACCTGAGGCCGATCCAATACCGGAAGAAGATGGGACCTTCGAGGAGGAAGATTCTTTTTACGGGGAGGAATTTGCTGCCGAGGAAGGCGCCCCCGAAACGGCTGCGGAGGTTCCTCCGGAAGAGCCCCGCGGCCTTTATTCACCCCGCGGCAACATAGGATGGGAGGACTATATCAAGGATCGACTTTCGTCGGAACTCCATCGCTGCGCTGCCTCTGAACAGGATCTGGTTTTTATTGCTATCGCGTTCAAAAAACCCGAAAAAATTAGGGAGCCGGTATTTGTGCAGCTCGCCGATGAAGCGGTAAGATATTTTATCCACCGGGACCTGGTTTTTGAAAAAGGCCAGGGTATTTCGGTTATTATGCCCAATATCGACGTGGATCAGGGGCTGGCAAAATCTGAAATTTTCCATGACCAGATTCTGCAGCGCCTGCCGCCGGTCTTCAAAAAAACAGATCTTTGCATCGGCCTTAGTTCCCGTTCGGGAAGGCTTGTCGACGAAGAAAGACTCATCTTTGAAGCCGAAAAAGCCCTGGAAAAGGCCATGCAGGAACCGGTATCTCCCGTGGTGGCCTTTAAGAGCGATCCGGAAAAATACCGGGCCTTTATTGCGTCACAAAATAAGAAACGTCCCTGAAGATACGGTTCATTGTCCACTCCGCCAGGGAGTAAACATAATTGGAACCGGATGATAGGGCGGATCGGTTTCCCGACTCCAGAAGGGGACCGATCTTAATAATCCGGGTAGTATTGTCCCCGATTTGTAGGATTATCTGCCCTTCGGTAAAGACCGGATCCGCAACGTTTATGGACGAAATAAAATCCTCCCCCTCCGCTTCTATCACAGCCCGGATATAGGATTCTACCTTACCCGTATCCAGGGCTTCCCCGGTCCCCCCTTCCTGTATCCAGTTTGCCCCGCTCCGGCTGAGGGTAAAACCCGGAGACGGGGAATTTTCATCCTCCGGATTCGCGGGAGGAATAAGAATAATCCGCTGAACCATATCGGCCCCCACCGGGGCGGCTTCGTTTTCCGGGAAAAGCCGAAGGTTATACCAGGAAGAATGGGCGCCTGAAATATACGAAGCCAGCTTATTTTCCCCGGAACGGACTTCGTCTTGGGCGTTTTTGCGGAGGTACACCTCCTTACCCGAAGCATCCCCCTCACCGATGAGCAAATCCAGCAGGGGATAGGTAGTACCAGGGCCGCCTCGGACAACGATACGGGATGCCTTCTCGGCGGCAAGGCCAAGTTTTTCATGGGAAGCGGCGGAAGAAGCCCGGAGGGGATAGGCGGCTTTGGTTGAAAGGATCCGGAAGAGGTCCTCTACCCGGGATTGCTTGACCGGATATTCTTTCCCTTCAAAGGAAACAAACCATCCGCCGCTGTTCCGTATCAGGGTAACTCCCTCCCTTCCCTGGTCATAGATCTCCACCCGATCCGCCTGATCCACTAATTCGGGCTGGAGCCAGACATAGGACGCGTCCCGAAAATTAACCCGTTCAGGATCAAAAACCAAGGTAGCGGTATATACCAACCCAAGAACGCCGGTTAAAACTAAAAGGATCCATAATTTTTTCTTAAACTCCATCGGAAAGCTCCCTTCCTTTAGTTTTTGTCCGTCTTTTAAGACTTCGGACTATACCCAATACCACGACCCCCAAGGGAATGAGTCCCACATTAAGAATCTGGCTGAACCTCATGGCCTTGAGCCGTTCTTCAGGATCAATAATCCGATCAAGCCGTCCTGCCTGGGGCTGCCGATTTCTGATACCAATAATATCATCATCATTCCCCAGCCAATCCGTGGCTTTGAGCATAAAATCAAGGTTCTGAAAACCCTGTCCCTGGGTCATTTGAATGAGTGTAGTGGCCAGATCACTATCACCAATGACCACTATCCGGGATTCCTGGGTTTCTGCGGGAAGATCCGGTAATTCCTCCCCAGACCCTTCCCGGATTGGTTTCGGCTTATCCCTGAACCAACTGGGAAATTTTCCCGAAAGGGCTACGGCGAGTACCTTACTTCCCCTGGTGTCAGGCTCCTCCATTTCAAAGAGGTAACTGGTCTCGGGATTCGCGGAAAAGTCCTTGGTCATGAGCCACGCATCGGGGGTCGTGGAGAAGAGGATTTCCCCCTCCACCGATTCGGGGGGACTCAATTTTATGGGGCTTGCCCAAAAGAGGTCTATTCCTCCGAAGCCCGCCGTGAGGGGATGTTTTGTATTACTGTTTTCCGTTAATACCCCTATCCAATGGGGATAACGGATTATCCTGAATTGCATGGAACCGTTGGGAGCCGCGGTCTGGTATTGGAGGGTCAGGGCGGAACGATCCAATACCATCTCGGCCTGGACCGCGGCGCCGTAGGATGCAACCATGGCAAGAAGGCCGCCGTCAGTTTTTATCCGGGATTCAAGGGTGTTTTTGGCATCCACAAAGACCCCTTCCAGGGTGAAAAAAACCTTTCCCCCATTCTGAATATACCGGTCGATACGGTAGAGGGCCCATTCATCCAGTTCCTCTACCCCCCCCAATACCAGAAGAACCGGCAGGACATCACTTATTTCTTCTCCGGGACTTAACAACCTAACCCGATACCCTGATTGGGTAAAAATCTGATCCAGGTATCCATAATCCGATGTCCACTGTTTATCCGCGTCTCCGACTAAAACCCCCACTTCCCTTCCGGATTCCCGCAGCATGGAACGGATTCTGGAGCTTAAATCGTACTCCAGGGTATCCAGGGAAAACACCCAGGGCAGCACCTCAAGGCGGTCAAGGTATTCGATCACAATTCCCGTATATACCGTGGAGAAGGTGGCCTCATCCCGCTCAACGCTTTGGATTTGCCGGGGCTGGATCCCCATTTGTTCCACAGCCTGAACCATCTCTGTCTTTGCGGGGTCCCGCCGGATAAAACGGATTTTGCCCCGGGAGTAGGCCGCATATTCCCGGAGCAGATCCTCAATTTCTCCGGGAAGGGGATGGATGGCGGAGAGTTTGTCCGACACATAATAGGTGATCCGTACCTGGTCGGGAATTTCATCGGAGAGATTCCGGGAAACCTGGGAAATGGTATAGGCCTTATTTTTGGTCAAATCCAGCCGGAACCAGAGCCGCCGGCTAATCAATAAACTTAAGACCAGGGCGACGACGGATATAACCGTTAAAATCCAGTGCTGCCTTTTTGTCATCCCTTACCTCCACTTCCTGAAAAGCAATACCCGGGTATTAAAAAACAAAAACAACACCGTGGTAATAATAAAAAACGCCAGATCCCTGGTATCGATAAGACCCTTGGAAAAACTTTCAAAATGAAAGGATAGAGAAATGAAATTAATACCTTCGCTAAGCCACAGGGGGAGGTTGAAGGTCATGGTAAATTGACTGGCCAGCATCACAAAAAGGAGTACCACGGCACTTCCGAGAAAGGCGCCGGCCTGATTTTTCGACAGACAGGAGAGGAAAAGCCCCAGGGCGGTGGCGGATGAACCCAGGAGAAAGGCCCCGGCGTATTCCCCCAGAATGACCCCGGCATCGAAAGAACCAAGGGGTAAAAGGCTTAAGGGTACCGGTACGGTAAGGGCCATAATCACCGTTAATACGGCAAGGGAAGAAAAAAATTTCCCCAGGACCAGATCCCATTCGGAAAAAGGCATGGTCAGAAGGATCTCAACACTCCCCAGCTTTCGTTCCTCCGCCCAGCTTTTCATGGTGATCACCGGGATCACCATGATGAACGCCAGGGGAAAGGCCGAAAAAAAGGGCCGTAATGTAGCGGTATTTAAAGAAAAAAAGCGTTGGAAATAAAAAAACCACAGGGTAGTAAAAAGAAGAAAAAATATTCCGATTCCATAAAAAGCCGGGGAAATACTATAAGAAAAGATCTCTTTCCTCGCTAAGGCGAGGGCTTTGCGCGGCAGGTACTTCATGGCTGGGACTCCTCTTCGCTGGTTAATTTTACAAAAATATCTTCCAGGCTGAACCGCTTTCGGTTCATTCTGAGAATTTTAAAACCCCGGGAAACCGCCCAGTCAAAGATCCGCTCCCCATCGGCCCATTCGGTCCCCGGCTCCCGGACCGGCAGGAAAAAGCTTACATTAACCGTACCGCCAGGGCCATCGTTGATGCTGCCCGGACTCACCTCCCCTTCAGGAAGGCCAAGCCCGTCCCGTAAAGCCGTAACATCCGTCCCTTTCAGGACGAGTTCCCAGGTATCGCCCCCCTTCATAGTACCGGCGATTTCTTCGGGTTTACCCTGGGCGGCAATCCTACCCTCATTGAGGATGAGTACCTGGGAACAAACCGCTTCGACTTCCTGTAAAATATGGGTGGAGAGGATAACGGTTTTCCGTTTGCCCAGTTCCATGATGAGGCCGCGGATCTCGATGATCTGGTTTGGGTCCAGCCCGGAAGTAGGTTCATCCAGGATGAGGATGGGCGGATCATGGATGATTGCCTGGGCAAGACCTACCCGCTGTTTATACCCCTTGGAAAGATTCTCAATTTTTTTGCCTGCCATGCTCTTGAGTCCGCAAGTCTCCAGAGCGGATTGTATCTTCTTTTTTTGTTCCTCCCGGGGAATAAGCCGGGCTTGGGCAATAAACGCGAGGTATTCCAGGGGGGTCAGATCCCCGTAAAGGGGGACGCTTTCGGGGAGGTATCCGATGCGGCTCTTTACCGCCACCGGATCATCCTGGACGGAAATGCCATCCACCAAAACCGCCCCGGCCGACGGGAAATGATACCCGGTCAGGATCTTCATGATGGTGGTTTTTCCCGCCCCGTTAGGCCCGAGGAAGCCCAGGACCTGATCCTTACCCACTGAAAAGGACACATCCTTTACCGCTTCTACCGGTCCGTATCGTTTTGTAAGGTTATTTACTTCTATCATATTGATTTATATATAAAAAAAATGCCAAAAAATCAAGCTCGCCGCCGGGCATTTTGCCTTTTATCGGCTGAGTCCCGCGGGGGAGGGGCAATTGCACGGCGGGGGCTAGACGATCGTGGCCGGAATCTACGCACGCTTTGG